>NZ_CAWPKW010000257.1:0-3238 GCF_963888615.1 Brasilonema octagenarum UFV-OR1
GCACACCCGAAGGGTTATCAGGTAGGAAACGGACTCGTCCACCCCTTGTTCACTGCTCACTGTTTACTGTTTACTGTTCACTGTGTAAAAAATTTAACCTACTCACCTGACTACCTTTTGTGGATATCGACTCCCTACTTCAACCCTTCCAACACTTTGGCGTTCATCTTGGATTAGAACGCATTGTCAAGCTGCTGGCAAATCTTGGAAATCCTCATGAGCAAGTTCCAGTGATTCATGTTGCTGGGACTAATGGCAAAGGTTCCGTTTGTGCTTACCTGAGTTCTATTCTCACTTCAAAAGGTTATCGCACTGGACGCTACATTTCACCTCATTTGGTAGATTGGACGGAACGTATTTGTCTGAATGAACAGCCGATTTCCTCAGAGGAATTTTGCCAGTTGTTACTACAGGTGCAAGCAGCAGTTCCCCAAGGTGAAGAGTCACCAACTCAATTTGAAGTCATTACTGCAGCAGCTTGGTTATATTTTGCACAAGCTAAAGTAGATGTGGCGGTGGTAGAAGTTGGATTAGGAGGACGCTTGGATGCAACAAACGTCTGCTCAAAACCTTTGGTCACTATTATCACTTCAATCAGCCGTGAACATTGGCAGGTTCTCGGTCCTACTGTTGCTGATATTGCCAGAGAAAAAGCTGGTATTCTTAAACTTGGGTGTCCTGCTGTTGTGGGACCATTGCCAAGGGAAGCAGAAGAAGTTGTGCGATCGCGTGCTTCAGAATTGCAATGTCCTGTGATTACGCCTCAACCTTCCACTGCTTTTTCTCCAGGATGGGCGGAGTATCAAACACAAAGTTCACTCTTTAGAAATTCAAATTTAATTAAATACCCTTTGCCCTTGCAGGGACAAATTCAGTTAACGAATTCAGCTTTGGCTTTAGCCGCTATAGAAATTTTACAAACGAAGGGTTGGAAGATATCTGAATCAGCCATTGTTCAAGGAATGGCAAATACAAAATGGCTGGGGCGGATGCAATGGACAACTTGGAAAAACCATAAATTGTTGCTAGATGGTGCTCATAATCCAGCAGCTGCCCAAGTTTTGCGAGATTATGTAAACACACTGAATGTGAAATCAGTTAGTTGGGTGATGGGAATGCTTTCCACAAAAGAGCATGGGGAGATATTCCAAGCTTTACTGCAACCAAATGACCGATTATATTTAGTGCCAGTTCCTGATCATAGTTCAGCCAATCCTGAGGAATTAGCAAAACTGGCTCAAAGTATCTGCCCAGAATTGAGTTTTTGTCATACTTACCCAGAATTATTCTCAGCCCTTGAGGCAGCTTTTGCCTCCACGGATGATTTGGTAATTTTGTGTGGTTCGCTGTATTTAGTTGGGCATTTTTTAGGAAGTACAAATGCTTAGGTCGCTGTCGGGTTTAACAGTTACCAGTTATCAGTTATCAGTTATCAGGTAGGAAAGGGACTCGTCCAGCCCTTGTTCACCCGAAGGGTGAACGCCAGATGCCTAGGTCGGGAAACCCTCCTGCAGCACTGGACTCACTGTTTAGTGTTCACTGTTCACTGATTCGATCAGGCAGGAGAGGATAATATTGCTGCAGATAGAGATAGTATTAAATCAATGGGTGGAGTTGGGGATTGGGAGTTCTTGGATATATTGAGAACAACGAAATATAAACAAGACAAGGAAAAAATGCAAAATACTCCTAATAAAACATCCCCTTCTACTGTTAAAGTAACCGACAAGGAAGTTATCTCAAATAAGCAATACTGGGCGCTCAAGGGATGGCAGTGTGTAAAGTAGGGAGCAAGATGCTCCCACTGCTACCTTTGGGTTTGCAGTCGCCAAGTGAGGCAAAGCTGTTATTCGCGCTGTCTCACTGCTCCCTTGTATATACGGTTCATTTTTTCATTATTTTGCGTAAGTCCTGTACTTATTTCTTTATGCTAATTAACGCTTCTATCAACATCTGATTTTGCTCATCCGTACCAACCGTAATCCGCAGCTTATCCTCTAACCCAGGTTGCTTAAAGTAACGCACCAAAATTCCTCGTTCTTTCAACCCCAAGTAAATAGACTCTGCATTTGGCTGAGTTGGAGTTGCCAAAACAAAGTTAGCTTGAGAATCAAGCACTTTCCATCCCAGACTTTTTAAATCTTGCGCTAGCTTCGTCCGCGAGATTTTCACTTTGTCTGCACAAGCATTCTTGTAAGCCTGATCTCGCATTGCAGCTGTACCCACAGCTATAGCGATCGCATCAATATTGTAACTATCTTTTACCTTAAATAAGCCAGCCAGCAGTTTTGGATTTGCCACCCCAAAACCCATCCGCAACCCTGCCAAGGAATACCCTTTGGACAAAGTACGTAAGACAATCACGTTCTCGAATTCTTGCACCAAGCGCAACGCGCTATACTCAGCAAAGTCAGTGTAAGCTTCATCAACCACCACAATTCCTGACACTTGCTGTGCCAATTCCCGCAGATCATCTAAAGGTACCACATGACCAGAGGGACTATTGGGAGAAGCAATAAAGGTAATTGCTCCATTCGCCGCAATGAGTTCCTTAATTGGTAACTGAAAATCGGCAGGGTAAGGAACTTCAACCACTTGCGCAGGTTGTATGGCTGATAAAGTCCGATACAGCACGTAGGTTGGCATGGGATACAGGACTTTGCGCTCACTCCCCTCCGCACAGGAACGCACCAACACATTCAACACATCATCGCTCCCATTACCTACAATAATCCAATCTGCAGGTACTCCCAACGCATCACTCACTGCTTGACAAAACTCTCTGGCAAATGGATCAGGGTAGCGTCGTAGCCATTCACCATCTAAATTGTGCAGCACCTCCATCGCTTTTGGGGAGGGCGGATAAGGATTTTCATTTGTGTTGAGTTTGATAATTTTTGTTCCTGGTTTGGGTTGTTCACCAGGAATGTAGCCAGTCATGGCATCAATAGCAGGACGAAAGTAGCTCATAGTTAATGGTGGGAAATTATATACAGGGAATAGGGAACAGGGAACAGCGAACAAGCAAAGTATGTTGTTATATCAAATCCGTTTGTACCGGAATTATTTATCCAACACTCCCTCTGCGTTCTGGTGCGCCTGGTGCGGTTTTTTAATGATTCAGATTCAACCAGAAACGATATTAGCGCTTAAGAGCATATGAGTTAAAGGCTCAGATATTGAACCATAATTCTCGTCCGCCAAGAAATAAATTTCTTGGCTCAAAGTTTAAGTCCGT
>NZ_CAWPKW010000258.1:0-48219 GCF_963888615.1 Brasilonema octagenarum UFV-OR1
CCTTTGGGACTTACGCGTAGCGTCTCCGCAGGAGATACCCGAAGGGCGTCCGGGTTCCCCGACTTGAGGCACCTGGCGTTGTAGGGAAGAAGTAGAATGGTAGGTTGGGTAGAGCGTAAGCGAAACCCAACAGACGTTTGATATTATTGGGTTTGACTCCGTTCAACCCAACCTACGACTTGTTTTAGAAGTCAGGAATCTTGTTGTTCACAAATGATTTATGACTCCTAGATGATGCAGATTATAGGCGATCGCAATGTCCGCCTCATTCCAGATGTTCTAGTTGGTGGTAACAATGGCAGCACTAATAGCTTAGTTGATGGGCTACTCTCCATGATTTTATGGAATCAAACTGCGAAACTTGATGAAAAGACAATACCTTTGCAGGCGAAATCACAACCAACAACCACATCAGAACCAACTCCATCGTCAAACGATCATCAGCCTGTTGTTATTGATTTTCCATTAGATGGAAATATCGCTAAGTAAGACGAATTGTCACAACTGATTCAACAAAAATAATCACAAAAAAGCACTAGTAGTTATCCACTGCTAGTGCCTCAATATCCTAGAGTTTATTACCTATGTAGAACTTTTGCTAAAGTCAGGAAAAAGATAATAGATGCATCCCTTACGATGATGAACCAAAAAAACGTATGAAATAAATACTCAAAAAAGCTAGTAAATGCACCGCATCCTTGTCAAACATATGAAAACTATACATAGTTTAAAGTCGCAAGATAATGGAAACGTCTTCCTATTGAAATGGATATTAGAATAAAAAGATAAGTCTAATAGAGGAAGACGTTTTTTGTGTTAAGTCTTTTCACGATTAATGTTCTCAGTAACTGAAACACATGATCGCGCAGATCAACAGACGCAAGGGGCGCGTATCGCATCTGATGTCTTTGCCTTAATACAGGTAAAGAAATTTGCACTCTTTTTGGACACACTCATGCAGTACAATCAATCGCTTTCACCCCAGATCGTGAGCTACTAGCGAGTGGTAGTTGGGATAAAACCGTTAAACTTTGGGTAGCTTGTTTAATAGAAGGAGAGCTAGTGGAGTCAAGTTTTGCTCCTATAGCAGGGAACAAGGAACACCCGAACGCTTAACAGACTTGAAAGTCTCTTGGTGACCGTATTTTCTCATTTGCTCCTAGTCGCTGTCGTGCTTGAGTAATTGCTGATTTGCACGGCATACGCCAATATTTGCCCACCTTCACCCATGCCTCACAAAGACCGTCTATTAAATTCTTTAGTACATCTCGCATCGAATCTGACGACCATAGGCTCATTGCAATTATCAGACAAACCACCAAGCCCGCTGGTAACGAACGCCTTCGTTGATCATCAGTTTCTGTATTGGCGTTAAGCGTAGCTCTCCGTCCGAGAGTGCCGCCCCTCTTAGGGGCTAGGAATCGCCTGCTCGATTGCCGTTGCTGGGATGGCTGTTTCTATCGCTTTGAGTACATCATTACTTTGTATCCTAGGAGACATCAAGCAAAAATCTTTGAGATGTACCACACTCTATCTCCATTCTTTGCAACAATATTTAATTTACATGACTTTCAGCCTTAACTGAACCGTATTGACTCATAGAAGCGATAATTAATTATTTTTAGGCGTTGATAATTTGTTTCTATCTATATAATTTGTAGTTTATTCAATCAGGAGAAATAGATGAATGTGAAAAATCTTATAAAAAAGCAGCAGTGAGCAACTGCCGAAACAATTACTTACTGCTGTAATAATTCACAACTTAGTAAATCTACTTTTTTTAGCACTCGATAATTGAGATAATTTCACTCTCAAATAGCAATGCGTTTGTTAATTCTAACTTTTCAGATCGTTTGAACCTCATTCTTCATCCATGAACGATCGCTCCCTTATCAATCGTCCTACATGAGCGAGTGCCTTACTTTGCCGGACCAGGTACAAATGGGTTAGCCACTTTGAACTCAGCAGCCCCAACTTCTTTGAGAGAGAAGACGAGGTCAATGCTGTGTGCAACCGCATCACAATTATCAGGCTTCACTCGGATGAAGGTCGCGATGGGAGGCAATGACTTTGTGAGTTCGATTTTAAAGTCATCTTTTTTAGTGCAACCGTTGCTAGTGACTGTGATGGTTGCACTAATGTCGGTGAGAACAAGCCCATGTAAAGTTTCCATCTTTTTTTCCTCCATTATTTTCGTTAACGCACTACGAAAGCAGCGATCGCACTACTGTGGTTGGGCTTCTATCGTCACGGTAATCGTTTGCTCTCCTAACAATCCACCTTTGCTACCTGATGTTTCAACGAGTTTCCATGCAATGCGAAAATCTGATATGTTCCCTTGCAAAGCCTCGAACGCTACACTAATGGCTTCCTCAAGAGCAGATTGAAAATCCCCTTCTTTTGAGGTTCCTTGAAATTGTTGAATCTTTGTAGTAGTCATGATTGTTTCTCCTTGGTATTTATAAATGATTGTTTGATGTCGAGTTCTAATCGCACTTCTGTGTTGCGGCGAGCAGTTACGGGCATTTAATCCTCTTGCAGTTTGTCAAACATTCTGAAAAGCCGCAATCTCCTTCGCGTACTGCACAATTTAATGCTTTTGGGAGACACTTGCGGAAGCACTCCATCTCACAGTCTTGACTTGGAACTATACCACCGCCGAGTATCGTTGCTCTGCTAACTTTTCTGACAACAGGTTGAGCTTGAGTTGGAAGTTTCATCATTATTTGTCCTAATTTTTAAGGTTTGATTTGTGGTTTCGAGCATGAGCCAAACACACCCTGCTGTTTCCAAGCATTTCATTAAGAGGTTTTTGGTTTCAGGATGTTCATCAATTAATAAAATATTGTTCATAGTTTTCCTAATAGTTATCCTAATATTGATTTTTTGAATACCTTGAGCATGACGAAGCGCTCAAGCGCTTTGCTATAGCAATCATTTTTCTTGACTGCTGACTAAACAAAGAGTCAACTTTGCTACCTGATTTTTTTGTTTGGCATTGTCAGATTATGGATTAATGACACTATGTCAACGATTCAGCCTACTTTTTCTCACACCGTTTTCATCCCATGAAGTGTTCGAGTTTAAGTGAGCAAGGTAGTTTAGGGCACGGAAACGTAAACCAATTAACTGCTCATACAGAGGATTGAGCTTACACAAGGGTGGTATATGGATAATTAAGTTCCCAAACAGTTTGATGTCACTTGCAAATGGGCAAGAAGCCGGGATTACTCGGCACAATAATCGCGCTAATTTTGAATTCTGGATTTCGATAGTATCGAGCTTTTTTCGTATCGGTAAAAGTAAATCTAATGTGTGTGTGTTCATGCGCTCATTTCCTGACATTACAAGTTTGATGATGAGAGAAATTCGAGGTTGCTCTACACATTACTCGGTGAATAAAAAACCTCTTTATCTGAAATGCAGCAGAGTTTTAACAAAACTTTATAAAATATCCTAAGTTTGTTGGGGTATTTTCTTCAGCATACATTTAGATGAAATGGTATTACCCTAATGGGTACTTTTCTGACGATAGAATTACATAAAAAAAGTACCTTTAAAGGTACTGTTATGCTGTTGATATTGCCTTGATAATAGATTGATTTTAAAAACTGCCTAAAAGAGTTTGAAATACCCCAAATAAAAGTTTGACTACGCTAAAGTTCAATTGAATTGTCAAAAATTACAGCCCCTCACTACTTCTTATTACCAACTCCATCACACAAGTGCTTGTCACTCTCATTATCAGGGGGATTGGTTTTATAATACTCGCGCATAAAATTGCACCCTTCGTTGAGTAAATAATCAAAATCCAGCCTCCACAGTTTCACCGTCTTGTCAACACCGGCTGTTGCTAGCATCTTGCCATCGGGACTGAAGCTGATGCCATTAACCGCGTTTGTATTCCCAGTAAGGGTTTTGATTTCCTTGCCGGTGCTGGTATCCCACAGTTTCACCGTGCTGTCATTACTGACAGAGGCTAGCATCTTGCCATCGGGACTGAAACTGATGCCATTAACCGCGTTTGTATGCCCAGTAAGGGTTTTGATTTCTTTGCTGGTGCTGGTATCCCACAGTTTCACCGTGCTGTCATTACTGACAGAAGCTAGCATCTTGCCATCGGGACTGAAACTGATGCCATTAACCCAGTTTGCGTGTCCTCCCAAGGTGTTAGGTGCGGCAACATTGTGAACTGTATTTAATAATGCCAGTTTTACCTGAGTGCGTGTATTCGCATCTACCCAGAATTTACCTCGCATTTTTATAGCAGCTTTTACGCTTGATTCGACAGCTTTTCGCCCATTATTTGAACTCAAAAACCCATCGGAACTTTGGGTTAAGGCATTAATTTGACTGATTTCAGCATTCCCCCAGCCTATACCCGCTAGCCCAGCTAAACCCAAAGCTAACACCAAACCCGCTGCCAGTCCAGAAAAAGTCAGCCGTCTTCTGCGTTCTTGCTGCTTTTGTTCCCTATCGCGCAATTCCACACTTAGCCCAATAAAACTCCTCTCCACCGGACTCAATTCTAAAAAACGTTGTCTTTCCCAATATTCAGCATCTACCAGTGGCTTACCTCGCAACAGCGCCCCTTCATCATTACCGCTACTCTCCCAAGTACGCATTGCTACCCGCAATTGCTCTTGCCAGTGACGAAAGTCCCTATCTTGCTGCATCCACTGATGTAATTGTCCCCAACTGCGGATCAAGGCTTCATGAACAACCTCTACTGTATCTAAACCCGTTTTCTCATCCCTTCCCGTAACTACTAAACGAGCATTAGCCAAGCGAGTTACCAAATCCCAATTTTCTTCACCCACCTCAGCACGGGTAGCTACACGACGGGTATCCTCCGCTCCTTCCCCTGGATGCACCAGTTGGATAAAAATTCGCTGTGCCCTTTCTTTTTCCTCAAAGTTAAGCTGATTATATGCTTGGTCAGCATAACAAGCTAATGCTGCTTCTACTCCACCAATTTCCTTGTAAACAGCACGGGTTAACTGGGCATCTTGTTGTTTTGCCCACAGTTGAGTCAAGGCAAACTCCAATAAAGGTAAATTCCCCGGTTCGACACTAATAGTGGAAAGAATGCGCTCAACAAGCCCCTCCTCAATTGTCACCCCCAGCAACGCCGCAGGTTTTTCTACTGCTGCTTGCAATTCCTCATCCGTCATCGGACCAAGTTTTAAGTCTGCATACTGTAAGGCATCGGCAAAGGGACGATAAGATAATGCTTGTCCCAAAAAATCTGCCCTAAGAGTGATGACAAAAGTAAAATTACGACAATTATAGATTGCTTCGAGTAATCTATCTAGAAAAGTTTGGCGTTCTCCTGTATCTCTGCAAAGAGTGTAAAGTTCTTCAAATTGGTCAGCAACTAGCAACAAACGCTGGCTGGGGTCAAGTTTGAGGATATCATCCACCACATCCCGCAACCCATTTTCATACTGTTCCAGGTCGCTGGCAAGGTTTCTAATCTCCCGCAAGCGTTCAGTGCGGCTAAGTACAGGTTCGGTGATTTGGGACTCTTTTTGAGAATTTCCTTGTGGGCGATTCCCTACGGGATAGCTCCGCTTACCGCTCCCTTGCTCCTTTTCTCCCCTGCTCCCTGCTAAGCGCTCCCCTGCTTTTTCAAGGTAAGCTCTATCAAAACAGTATTCTTGCTGGTCAACAAGGGCAGTTGCCAGATTAAACAAGGGTCTGGAACCGGGACGAAAGTCAACAATATGCCAATTTCCAGCATCTCGCAGACGTTTGACCAAACCTGCAAACACCACACTGGATTTACCACTACCACTAGAACCAATCACCGCTACCAAGGGTTGATTTTGTACTGCATCCACCAACATATCGGTGAAAGTTTCTCGTCCAAAAAAGAATTGTGCATCTTCCTCCCGGAAGGCAAATAAACCACGATAGGGAATAATATCGGTGGGACGGCGACCTAAGTCTAACCAATTTGGTGGGGTTGCACCTGTATTGTGACAAATTACTGGTAACCAAGAAGCACAGGGATATTTATCCTCAAGTCCATGCAACTTTAACCTGGCTTCCTTGGCTGCTTGATATAAGGACTTACTACCCGAAGCAAAATTCTCTAAAAAATGCTTTAAAAATATCTGCGCCACTTCATCTGGTACTTGTTCCCGCATGACAATAATTTGGGGAATATGTAGCGTTTCTAACTCAGATGCTAATCCTAAACCATCACAGGAATTGAAAATCGCCACGGCTAACCCGTTGCTCTTCGCCTTTTTCAAGCCATATTTGAGGTCATCAGTAGTTAAGCTTTCTTTATTTTCATTAATATATATGCGACCCCTATCTCCTACAGTTTGACTATGACCTGCAAAAAACAGGATATCCCAAGGTTTTTCCCACAATTGGTCATTAATTTCATGACGTTGGGGCTGTACTAAAAAGGTGACATCGGCATCCGGTAAACTATTGAGTAACCTGCGGTCTGTTTCCACATCAATACCAGTACTGTTGCCCAAAATCGCCAGAATTTTGACTTTATCTCTGTAGGTAGGAGTTTTCGTTGTTATAGTTTTTTGATAATCGGTTGCACTCAAAGCCAGTTCGGCATGGGGGTATTCTTCCACCAAATCCCAAAGATGCCAAGGTATTTGTCGTAATTGTGGACTAGATGTGCGAATTAGTATCCGTACTATTTCATTTTCTTGTAATTCTTTTAACCAACTCTCCCGGATGGAGCGAAAAGATTCCGAAAGCAGCCAGTTATTTAGTCGCTTTTGTAACTCAGTTGCGGAATTTTTGCAGTCTTCGTATTTGCCAGTAATAGAACCATCGTAAGTAACTTTTTTAGCTTTGAGAGCGCGATTTGGACTTCCTAAGCTTCGATAGTGCGATCGCCATTGGTCAATTGTTGTCTGCAATTCTGTAACTGTTGGTAGATTACCAGTGACTTCTTTATGAGGACTAATACCTTCAAAAGCAATTGAAAGCGTTACCCTTACACCCTGTTGTAAATCGCCGTCTAATTTTAAGACAACTAATTTTGTCATTGGTCGCAAAAAAATGAGTGCTTCTATTTAAGCTACACTTTCTCTAAGAAATTTACGCAAAAATTAAACTTGAATTGCAACCTATCGCTTTCATTAATGTCAGGTTAGACTGTGGCCAAACAAAATTTTGGATGCTGAAGGTAAAAGCATAAAATATAGTTTTTTGTCTAGCAATCGTTTCAAAATTTCATAGTAATTTGATATACAAAGAAAGAAGCACGGGTAATACCGTTTCACTTTAAGATTGATACAAATGGACAGCAGGGGGGCAGGGTGCAGGGTGCAGGGGGAAATAATTGTAGAAAAATCATTTGTATCAAGTATTTCGTGAAATGGTATAACGGCAATATTCCTTTCTGAGATACAATTTTCTGGAACGGGTGCCTTAGAAATGGCTAGTTCTCTAAATACATTGCGAATACAAAAACCCTTTCACTGTTCCCTATTAAGAGTTTCCTGTTCCCGCCCGGAAGGGGCTTGGTAATTTTCTAGACAACAAAATTTTCTACTACGCTGACATTTTCTAAAGCTATATTGACGCTGAAATTATCCCCCACAGCAGCGTTAAACTCCAATGCAATTTTTTTGTTATCGTTTTTGGCTTTAGCTTCCATAACAGCAGTTCCCTCTTCATCTAAAATCATCACATGCAGAGAAGATGGCAAGTACTCTTGACCATTTGTTGGGTGTAACTCCACAATAATTTTCATCTCGTCACAGTTGCTTTCGTCATGACTGACTTTAACAACTATCCCTACTGATTCTCTGTTGGCTTTTATCCCAAAATCAATCAATTTAGCCCGTTCAACAGAGTTTTTTAATCCATCTTCAGCACTTCTAAATTGCCAAACTGGTTCAGTTAAGAATATAGATTCAATTGTTGACCAACCTGAATCAAAAATATTCTCAAACCATCTTTTGAAGTTCACAACACTTTGGCTAGATGAACCCAAATTTTGATTAGATAAACCTAAATTTTGACTCTTGTCTTTAGTTGTTTGTAATTGTAGAGATTCTAAATAATTCAGTAAATTTTCTAGAGGATTTAGTTGATTAATAGGTAAGTATTCAATTGATACCTCCTTGACAAATCCTAACAACTTGGCTGATTGTAAATCTTCACTTATTTCCACAGCAACATAGCCAATCCGGTTTGATTGGACTTCCTGTGGCACATAAACAAACTGTGCATTTTCTAATACCGGACGGCATTCCAACTTCCCCAAATTTGTAATCAATAAATCAGCTACATCCATCAGAGTTTGTTGTACCGGATTCCAACTGTCACTCGCATAAGTGTCAGTTTCAAACCCCATACAATCTAGATAGAAATTCACAAAAGATACAGACAAGGTATTAAGCAAAACCTGCTGGCTTTTTTCTGGGGTAGCTTGCTGTCTTGAGCATTTTTCTGCCAGCCTGCGAGCGACGGTTGATATCGGACCAGTAAATGTAGAAATAGTTGCCATGTCACTCATAGTTTTTTTCCTCACTCGTTAAGTCTTCACTACCACATAAATCTCTAAATTCGTCGCGAAATTTTTCTAAAGTTCGCTGATAAAAATTACTTAATGTTGCCACTGGAATATTCAATTCTTCGGAAATGTCTTTCCAAGATATACCTGACCATCTTTTAACAGCAATTTCTTGGAAATTTACTTGCGGATATTTTTTGATATGTGCTTGTTTAAAAATTCCTTTTGGGTCTATCTCTATATATCGTCTGATTTTTTTAAAAGCAAAGATATAATTATCCTCGTTCTCGCTATCGTCAAATACCAAATCTTCCAAGTTTTCTAAGACAGAGCTTTCGACATTAATTTCATTGGCTTTACCAATTATTTTGGGAATAGCCTCTTTAAAAAAACGTTGACTTAATAACATATTAACCCAAGTCATAAATGAAGCCCGTTCCGGGTCGTACTTATGAAGATTTTTACAGATATACAAAAATAGGTCTTGTACAGCCTCCTGATAAATTTGTTCATAAACTCCTGAAAATTGACCTTTATATGGGTGGCAAAGTTTGCCTGAGCGGTATATATCATCGATTAGTTTTGATAAAGTTATCCGTCTAATTGTTGTCCCTAGGGCGTGTTGTTGGGCTTGTAGAGCTAGCTCTTGAAGCTGTTGCTCGTTCATAAATTATTCATTGGCGAGAATCGTATTCCTCTAAAAACTATCGGATGGTAATTGTGGCTTTTATCCAAATCCTGTGGGAAAGGTTACAAAAATTTACAATAGATTTTTTTAGCAGGCTTCCGTGAGGTTTCCGACTAGTAGGTGATGACGTTTATAGCCATCAAACCGTTGTGAGCGACTTTTACGTAAAGCTCGCCGCTTGGGTTGCTTCCCCCGACAGACTTTACGTCCATGACGCATATCTGGTGGGTCTTCAATTGAAATGCGACGAGCTTTAGCTACACCTTTACTCAGTATTGGTTGCCCAATTTCATCAATAGTTACATTTTGCAGTTGAATTTGTCGCGCCACTTCGAGTACTTCTTGAGCGTCATTTAGCGCCGAATATTCAGTTTTTTTTGTAACTGCAACTCCAGTCTATCTAAAGCGTTGAGAATGGTTTCTAACGCTATTGAGCGCTCAGTTGGATCATCCCAGTTCAAATAAGACCGCTGCTTTGAGGGAAGTTCCTGTCTTTTTACTTAAGGTCATCGTTTTATCTCATCGGCTTTCTATACGCGATATTGTAATTTAGAAGGTAGTACAAATTTGCACAACCCATAAAAGATTATGATTAAACCCAACTTTACTCGTGAAGGGGATTATTTACATAGAAATTTTGTAGAAGATAACAGAAACTACTACGAATCTAATTTGTTTCAATACTGGATAGGAATTCGTGGGAAGGGAGAGACACAAGAAGGGCGAGTGGTCAATCAGGCGATCGCCGATATGTTTCAAAATGTGAACCTGATTGAAGGATGTGTCAACCATTATGCAGATGCCCTCTTTGGAAAAGTGCCAGTGTTCTCAGTAGCTGGGGCAACCAATTCTAGCATTGAAATTACAGAGACAGTCAATTGAGAAGTCACGGACTTTCGTTTGATTCGCGTAAATTATACGCGAACCACTCTTTTTTGTCCAAAGTCCAATCTTCTACACAGTCACAAACTGACTTGCAGTTAGCGTCATCGTATTAACTCCCGTTAGGGTTGCTAAGATACTATTATCCGATAGAATATTGTTGCCAGAGAACGTCAAATTCTTAAAGGTTAGACCCCCTGTTAAACCGATTTTGTCACCAGCACTGCGGTTGAAATCAGTAATTATATCGACACCACTGTTCTTCTGCAAGACGAAAGTATCCGCACCAGCATCACCAGCTAAGATATCATCCCCGTTACCACCTCTGAGGAAGTCATTACCGTTGCCACCGACAAGTAGGTCATCCCCGTTACCTCCGAGTAAAGTGTCATCGCCATTACCACCGTCGAGTTGATCATTGCCATTACCCCCGAGTAAAGTGTCATTGCCATTACCACCGTTGATGTTTTGGCCAACAGCAACTGTGACGGTTCCAGTGTCAGTGCCACCATTGCCATCGCTGAGGGTATAATCAAAAGTGGCGTTGCCACTGAAATTCTTGTTGGGAGTAAAAATAACTTCGTCATCACTCGTATAATCAGGAGTGCCATTGTCATTTAAGCTCACAGTACCGTTAGTCGCATTGCCGACAGCAGTAATGATTAAAGGGTTTAAAGGGTTGCCATCCGGGTCTGTGTCGTTAGCAAGCAGGGTGGTTACAGAAAGAGTCACAGCAGTATTTTGGCGAGTGGTGGCGCTGTCGTCAACGGCAACTGGAGGTTGGTTGTTGATGATGCTACTCAATAATACTGAAACGTTCTTGGAGTTAACGTTCGCCGTTGCCAAGTCGAGTTTGCCGTCAGAGTCGAAGTCAGCTGTGGTCACGGATATCGGACCTGAGTTTGGCCCAACCCTAAAGTTCATGGCAGTGCCAAAGCCGCCACTACCGTTGTTCAACAATACTGAAACGTTGCTGGAAGAAACGTTTGCTGTTGCCAAGTCGAGTTTACCGTCACCATTGAAGTCCCCTGTGATCACGGTGTTGGGAGTTAACCCCACCGCAAAGTTGCTGGCAGTGCCAAAGCCGCCACTACCGTTGTTCAACAATACTGAAACGTTACTGGAAGAAATGTTTACCACAGCCAAGTCGAGTTTGCCGTCACCATTGAAGTCCCCTGTGGTCACGGAATAAGGATTTGACCCTGCTTGATAGTTGGTAGCAGTGCCAAACCCACCATCACCGTTGTTCAACAGCACTGAAACGTTGTTGCTGTCGCTATAGCTCGCCACAGCCAAGTCGAGTTTACCGTCACCATTGAAGTCCCCTGTGGTCACGGATTGGGGACTTGACGTCACCGCAAAATTGGTGGCAGTGCCAAAACCACCACTACCGTTGTTCAACAGCACTGAAACGTCGTTGGAGCTATTGTTCGCTACAGCCAAGTCGAGTAGCCCGTCAGAGTTAAAGTCTCCTGTGGTCACGGATATCGGACCTAACCCCGCTTGATAGTTGGTAGCAGTGCCAAAACCGCCACTACCGTTGTTCAACAGCACGGAAACTGTACCTCCACCAGAGCCAATGATCGGCACAGCCAAATCGGGTAGCCCGTCACCATTGAAGTCCCCCGTGGTCACAGATCTCGGACGTAACCCGACCGCAAAGTTGGTTGCAGTACCAAAACCGCCACTACCGTTGTTCAACAGCACTGAAACGTTGTCGGAGCCATAGTTCCCCACAGCCAAGTCGGGCAGCCCGTCACCATTGAAGTCCTCTGTGGTTATAGAAAAGGGATTTGACCCCACTCCATAGTAAGTAGGAGTGCTAAAAGTGACAGCAAATACCCCAGAGTAGCTCTGCATCAGTTTGGGTGTAAACGCATTCGTTGCGTCACACTCTCCGATGTGTTGTTGTAATTGCCAACTCCCACCCAATGCTGTATTTCCGACTCGCTTAGAAGAGGCGGCGATACTTGTTCCTGTCAATTCGTGTAGTTGAGCAACAAATTGTGCACCCGCATCCCCGGAGGCGACGTTACATCCGTAGAGTTGGATGCAACCAGATTCCCAAGTTTTCAGTTGTGAGCGATAAGAATCAATGGTGTCCAGGCTTAGCTGGCTATTACCCAGATATAAGCATCCCGGCGCACCGTGAGAAACGATGTGAATGCTAGAAATATCGCTGCGTCCAACCAGTGCTGCAGTTATTTGTGCAATTCCATCACTGTGATTTTCTAGGACAATCACTTCAGCTTCTGCTACTGCACCGAGTATTAGACTTTGGGAGTCGTCTACGTTGGCATCAATGAAGACGACAGGATGATGATTTGCGGTACGGGCGAGTACCATAAATATTGGTTCCTTTTTTGTTGCAAAAGAATTCAGCAAATCTTAATTCTGGAGCGTCTGCGCTCATGGGGTCTAACACGTAGAAGCCCGCACTCCGCAGGTGCGATACGCATTTGCGCAGCGTGTCCGTATCTCCTATGCCCTTCGGGCACGCTGCGCGAACGGAGACGCTGAGTCCCAAGGGGACACGCTACGCGAACGCGAACGGCCTCAAGCCGTGGCGTTAGCCATAGGGCTCAGGACTCAGCGTCAAGCCTCCGGCTTATCGCCGCCTCAAGGGAAGACACCGTCGATGCGTATCGCAAAATATTACACTTCTTGTAAAAGTGAGATTTTACGAGGTTCTGTTAAAAGTTCCCTGTCAAGACTTCCTGACTTTTGCAACAAGTTTATTTGATAGTGAAGCATGAGTGCTTCACTATCAAATATTAATGTACAAAATATTGACCAGTGTAGGATGTGGGATGCAATAAGTTTTTCCAATCATTGTGAAGATTAAGCCCCTAAAGCTTTATCCCACTCTAACTGATGAGCTAAACCATACTTGATAAAATCTTCAATTTTGGCTTTATCACTTTTACCAAAAACACCTAAACTGTAAGGATTATCTTGCATACGTTGTGTGACTTGCTCTTTTTCAAATTGGATCAATTCTTGTCTAGGCTTATCCGTTTTAAAAAAGTCTACAACCAAGACAGTTCTGTCATAATTGGTGTAATTATGCGGGCAGTGTGGATAGCTGTGATCTAAAACCATGAATTCTCCTTCATGCCAATAAAGTTGTTCATGGCATATTTTCATAGCTATATCCCCTGGTGGCACGATTAATCCTAGATAGCCACGATTCATATGAGGGTTATCGTTCACATGCAGTTTGATATCCAAGCCCGGATGAAATGTCCCAAAATAGACATTTCTAATCACATTATCATCAATTAAGTTGACTTTTTCGATTACATTAGCCAACTTTGGAAAATATTTATCTCTTAATGCAAGTGATTTTGCTGATGCATCATTTTGGCTATAATTAGGATATTGTATTTGATGAAATTGAATATATTCTTCAATGAAGATACCTTGATATAAAATTCCAAAAGCACTATATTTTGAATTTCCTTTGGTTTGAATTGTTTTACTTTTAGGTCCTAAAACATCATAAGCAAATTGTAACTCTTCATTAGATGCATGTTTAATAAAGTGTGTGAACTCATCTCTAATAACTTGCCAGTTATCTTGAAAGCTGTTCAAAAAAGGAAATTGTTTTGGCTCTAGATGATACTCATTAAAACTTTCCATTATCTTTTCTCCTAAAGAAGATTGAATAAAAAACATTACATGGTGAGCAAATTTGGTCTGCGTCCCAGTACGATATTGGAATTCCTGATTAAAGCAGAGTATTTATCCATCACTAGTTAAAAGACCATGCCTAGAGTTAGAGTTATAAACTTATACAACGGTTGAATCAAATAAAATCATCTGTGTTGATATTCTTAAACTTTTGAGTTATGTACTTATTTTAGTGTGAGGTCTAGTGTGTCTGAAGCTCCCATATTAGATAAAATAATCAAAAATGTACGAGTAGTTCGTCCCCGTCATGATGTTGTCGAACTACTTGATTTAGGAATTAAGGATGGAAAATTTGCTACTATTACTCCTAATATTAGCCCAGAGCAAGCCAAAGAGGTCTTGGATGGCAAAAACTTGCTGGGCTTTCCTGGGGTCGTAGATGCCCATATGCACATCGGTATCTATCAACCCCTGGACAAAGATGCTGTGACTGAAACCAAAGCAGCCGCAATGGGAGGAGTCACAACTAGTCTTAATTACATTCGTACAGGACAGTATTATCTCAACAAAGGTGGTTCTTACCACGATTTTTTTCCAGAAGTATTAGCGTTATCTGCAGGTCATTTTTTTGTTGATTATGGCTATCACGTCGCACCTATAGCTAGTCAGCATATCGACGAAATACCCCTACTATTTAAAGAACATGGTGTATCTTCGTTCAAAATATTCATGTTTTATGGCGGTTATGGTTTGCATGGTTTGTCAGACCAGCAAAACCTCTTTTTAATGATTAATAAAGAGGAACGTTACGACTTCGCCCATTTTGAATTTATTATGCGCCGTTTAAGTCGCTTGATGGAAGAACATCCAGAAGCACGAGAAACTATTAGCTTAAGTTTACACTGCGAAGTTGCTGAAATTCTCAACGCCTATACCAAAATAGTTGAAAATAATTCTAATCTTAGCGGACTGCACGCTTACAGTGCAGCGCGTCCCCCTCATTCCGAAGGTTTAGCTATTTGTATTGCTTCCTATTTAGCACATGAGACGAACTGTGCAAATATCAATTTGTTGCACCTGAGTTCGCGCAAAGCTATGGAAGCAGCTTTGACTATGCAAACTGCTTTTCCCCATATCAATTTTCGGCGAGAGGTTACCGTCGGACATTTGCTATTAGATGTTGATACCCCCACCGCTACTTGGGCAAAAGTAAACCCTCCTATTCGTCCGCGTGCCGATGTGGAATACTTATGGCAAGCAGTACTCAACCATCAGGTAGACTGGATAGTCAGTGACCATGCTTGCTGTTCTGCTGAACAAAAAAGAAGTGCTAAAGACCCAAATAATATTTGGTTGGCAAAGTCTGGTTTTGGTGGTACTGAATATTTACTTTCTGGTGTCTTTAGTGAAGGAAGTAAGCGGGGAATGTCGTACAATCACATGGCTAAGCTGTTATCGTGGAATCCGTCGCGACGCTTTGGTTTGTTACAAAAAGGGGATATCGCCATTGGCTACGATGCTGATTTAGTACTGGTAGATCCAAATGAAACTTTTGTGGTACGTGCTGCTGAATCAGAGTCACAACAAGGTTACACACCCTTTGAAGGAGTGGAGTTAACGGGACGGGTAAAAAGTACGTTTTTACGTGGAAATCTTATTTACAATAATGGACAGGTTGTAGGTTCACCCAGTGGACGTTATCTCAAAAGATGTTAGAGCAATCTCGATTTAAATCTTGTTGCTTATAGCGAGTTGTATTCAGAGATAGAATTTACTAAACGAACCGCCAAGACGCCAAGAGCGCAGAGGAAGAGAAAAGAGAAAAGAGTAAGTTATCTGTATGAATGCAACTTAGTATTACTTGTTGCTTAAAATCTTTATTAATTGCTATCTGCAAAGACAAAGGAGTTGTGTTATGTCTGCGATTCGAGAAGAAATGCCTGTACTTACTCGCCACGAAGGAGATTGGGTAGGTACGTATACAGTGGTTGATACAGAGGGAAAAATTGTTGATAAATATGAATCTCACTTAACCTGCCAATTTCCAGAAGACGGTTCCCATTCCTACTACCAAATCAATCGTTACAAGTGGTCTGATGGGAAACATGAGGAGTATGAGTTTCCGGGAACTTACCGAGACAAAGCGCTGTGGTTTGACACGGAACGTATTGACGGAAAAGCTTGGGAAGTGGATGATGCAACGGTTATTTTGTGGTTCTCTTATAAGACCGTGCCAGATATGTACTTGTATGAAATGATTGTGATTAGTCCTTGCAATAATCATCGCGCCCGCACTTGGCACTGGTTTAAGAACCATCAACTTTTCAAGCGAACCCTGATTCAAGAGGAACGGCTAAGATAAGAGGTTGAGCGATCGCAGAGAATTTGTAAAATGGATCTTCAATGCTTCAGGTGTGTTAAGCAGTTTAACGCACCTGAAGCGTGTAACCTTTTTAAATTTTATGAGTCATTGGTAAATGCTTATCTGTACTTGATAAAATTTTGGACTGTTACCCATTAATTTCTTTCTTCAATTACATATTAACTAAAATTAGCAAGGCAAAGGCATGGCAAAAAGTGACAAAATAAATTTCTCGACCCCAAGTGGTTTTCCAGAATTTCTTCCTGGCGAAAAGCGTTTGGAACTTTATTTACTAGATACCATCCGGAGAGTTTTTGAAAACTACGGATTTACACCAATAGAAACTCCTGCTGTGGAACGCTTGGAAGTTTTGCAAGCAAAGGGCAATCAAGGCGACAACATTATCTATGGTCTTAACCCTATTTTGCCACCAAATCGTCAGGCAGAAAAAGATAAAGCGGGTGAAACAGGTTCGGAAGCAAGAGCTTTAAAATTTGATCAAACAGTTCCTTTGGCAGCGTATATTGCTCGTCACCTAAATGAGTTGAGCTTTCCTTTTGCTCGCTATCAAATGGATATGGTGTTTCGTGGAGAAAGAGCAAAAGATGGTCGATTTCGTCAGTTTCGTCAGTGTGATATTGATGTTGTCGGTCGTCGTGAACTGAGTTTGCTCTATGATGCTCAGATGCCTGCGATTATAACCGAAATTTTTGACGCAGTTAATATCGGTGATTTTCTGATTCGCATCAACAATCGTAAAATTCTCACTGGTTTCTTTAAATCAGTAGGAGTTGAGGAAGAAAAAATTAAATCCTGTATTGGGATTATTGACACTTTGGATAAAGTCGGTGAGAACAAGGTAAAAAACGAGTTAGAAAAAGAGGGAGTGTTAGCAGATACTACTCAAAAAATCATCTACTTTATTCATATAGATGGCACTGTAGATGAAGTTCTAGATAAACTCAAATACTTAACAACGTCAACACCAGAAGCTGAGGAATTTGCTCTTGGAGTCACAGAGTTAGAAACAGTTATTTCTGGTGTTCGCAATCTTGGAGTTCCAGAAAATCGTTTCTGTATTGACTTATCCATTGCTCGCGGTCTGAATTATTATACGGGTACAGTGTACGAAACAACCCTAATAGGACATGAAGCTTTGGGTAGCATTTGTTCTGGTGGTCGATATGAAGAATTAGTAGGGATGTTTTTGGATGAAAAAATGCCAGGTGTTGGCATTTCTATTGGCTTAACTCGCTTAATTAGTCGGTTGATTAAAGCTGGTATTCTCAATACCTTCGCAGCTACTCCAGCGCAAGTTATGGTAGTCAATATGCAAAATGATTTGATGCCTGTTTATTTGAATGTGTCGCAAAAACTGCGTCAGGCTAAAATTAATGTTGTTACGAATTTTGAACAGCGACCTTTGGGCAAGCAATTTCAATTGGCTGAAAAACAAGGAATTCCATTTTGTGTGATAATTGGTTCTGAAGAAGCAGCAGCACAAAAGGTGTCTCTCAAAGATTTGAGAACACGTGAGCAGGTGGAAGTCGCGTTGGAAGATTTGGCGGAGGAAATTAAACGCAGACTGGCGTAATTCCTCGTCTCCTCGTTCCCAGGTGGAACCTGGGAATGCCTTCAGGGAGGCTGTGCCTCCTAAAATATACTAGAGGCAGAGCCTCTAGCAAGGCGTTACCAGGTTTCACCTGGTAACGAGATGAAAACTTAAATTTATCAGGGGGATATGAACAAACCAATCAAGCGAGCTTTTTTAGACACCGAAGATGGGCAGATTCTCTACCGCATTGGTGGCGAGGGAAGTCCTCTGCTTTTACTACATCAGCAGCCAATGAGTAGTAACGAATATCGAGACTTAATGCCTATTTTGGCAAAAAATCGATGCGTCATTGCTATGGACTTGCTGGGTTATGGTGATTCAGATAAACCCCCCAAAATGTACTCGATAGAGGACTACGCTAAAACCGTCATTTTGCTTTTAGACAAATTAGGCATAAAAACTACAACCATCTTGGGACACCTAACAGGTGCTTTTGTAGCAGGAGAAGTCGCAGCAGAATATCCTGAACGAGTCGAAAAACTTGTCTTATCTGATCCCATTGTCTTAGGTGAAGAAGGAAAAGCAGCCCTATTACAGCAATTTTCAGAAGGTTTTCAAATAAAAACTGACGGATCCCACCTGATGGAAAGATGGGCAGCCCGTGCAAAGTTTGTAGAATCTAATGAATTAAATCACAGGTTAGTTTTAGATGATTTAAAAGGCTTTGGCTATCCTTTCTATGCCGTTTGGGCTGTAGCAAACTACTGTTTAAAGACGCAAGAAAGATTTACACAAATAAAATGTCCCTCCCTAATTCTATGGGGAACTGAAGGTATAAAACAGTTGGAACAGCTGGGTTTAGCAAATGCAGACAATCACCATTTGATTTTAACAGCAATTCCTCATGCAAAAGTGATTGAGATTGAAGGCGGAACTACATACATGATGCTCCAGAGATTTGAAGAAATATCGAAGGTAGTCATCGAATTTTTAGAAGAGAAAAGTTTTTAAAAAATATACTAGAGGCAGCAGCCCAGTAACGAGATGAAATCAACAATGTAACGATATTAGTGGCAATTAGGAAGAAAATACATGGAAAATAAATACGATTGTGCACATGAAGAAGAGGCTGATGACTTTTTGCATATAGCCTCTGTACCGGAAGATTGGGGTGGAGACGGTAGAGGGCGTATGAATCTATCGGGAAGGCGCACAGCAATCTCTAAAGAGTACGTACCTCGCCAGTACCAGTTCTTTGACACGAATACTGTGCCAGAAGAAGACGGGTGGCGAATTAGTGGAATGCCAGAGAACGTAGTATCCGGAAGACGTAAGTTACTCACGTGGCATGACTGTGGTGCATGTACTTCAAAAGTGTTGCTACCGCCCCAGTTTGAGGCACCGTCTGGTATATTCACAGCCGATCTGGAGATTTTTGTGCTTAAGGGTGTAATCCAATTGGGCGAGTGGCAACTCAGCAAGCATGGTTACTCCTTTATCCCCGCAGGAGTCAACGTTGGATCTTGGAAAGTGCTAGGTGGTGAGGAAGCAGAAATCCTCTGGATGGAGAACGGTCCTATTCCATTGAAGTATAAAAATGCACAAAAAAATCATCTAGATGCTAGGGTAGGTGACTTCATTCCAGGATTGGATAGTAAATTGCTACCGTGGGGCAAGACAGATACAGTTCAATTTGAAGTGTCAAAAAAGAAGTACCTAAGGAAAGATGGTAACGGGGGTGGAACATGGCTCCTTACTGTCTTGCCACATTATGACGGCAAGTATCAAATGATTCAATCTTATAATGAAGAAGCATATGGTTTAGTTGGATACTGTGATATAGGAGATTACCGATTCGGGAAGAATCACTTTGGCTATAGTCCTAGCTTTAGCACTCTTCCTAGGCACAAGACTGAGGATGGTGCTTTATTCTTCGTAAGAGTTGATAGGGATTTATCAAAACTTGGAACAGTCTTGTCATATGCATCTCCTGGTGCATAGAAATTGTAAGCAGCTTAAAACAGGTATTTGGTTGTTTGAAAAACGATGGCTGATAAGACATGACTCACGTATAAGAAATGATTTCAAAAACCTATAAAAAACTGGTTGCAAAACAGTTTGCCCAAGATTTCAAATCAGCTATTGAAGTCGTAGAACTCCCCATTCCCGAACCTGCACCTGATGAAATTCTCATTCGCAACAAATTCGCTGGAATCAACGCCGGATTTGACACCTTAATTTGCCGAGGTGATGTCAGCTACATTAACTTAACTCCTCCCTTTGATTTAGGAGTGGAAGCACTGGGAGAAGTCGTCGCAGTCGGAAATCATGTCAAAGATTTCCAAGTTGGTGATGCTGTAGTCACTACTGTGCGTGGTGGAGGGTATCGCGAGTATCAGGCGATAAATGCCAACTTAGCTGTTAAGGTGCGCGAAGCAACGCCAGAGGTGCTAACCTTGATGCCCACTGGTGTATCAGCAATGGTAGCTTTAGAACAAGTGGGGGAAATGAAAAGCCAAGAAGTTGTCTTGGTGACAGCTGCGGCGGGTGGAACCGGACACATTGCGGTACAATTGGCGAAGTTAGCGGGTAACCATGTGATTGGTACTTGTGGAACTGATGCAAAGGTAGAGTTACTGGAGGAGTTGGGGTGCGATCACATCATCAACTACCGCACACAAAACCTCAATCAAGTCCTCAAGCAAGAATATCCCAATGGCGTTAACCTAGTTTTTGAATGTGTGGGTAAACAAGTCTTTGATACTTGTGTGGATAATTTAGCAGTTCGCGGACGTTTAGTCGTGGTTGGTTTCGTTTCCGAATATGGCAAGAATTTAGAACAAGTGACACAAGCGCGAATTTATCACAAGTTGTTTTGGAAAGCAGCTTCGGTGCGGGGGTTTCTTATGCCTCTGTATAAAGAGTATATGACAGAGGGACGCGATCGCCTCTTCAATCTCTTCTACACAAACAAGTTAAAAGTTGCTGTTGACTCAACTCCATTTCACGGCATAGAATCCATTACTGCTGCTGTCGAATACCTCCTTAGTGGTCAAAATTGTGGCAAAGTCGTCGTCAGGTTTTAAAAAACAATCATATATTTAGAAGTACACAGGAAGTCACAATGACACAACAGTCAGAAAATACTTTAAAAGTTGCTCATCAAGCATTTGAACACTTCCAACACGGTTTAGCAACAGGCCAGTGGAATCACTTCTTGGATATGCTCACAGAAGACTTTAGCTTCTGGTTTCCTATTGGGAAATATCACGGTTTACATCAGGGAAAAGAAAAAGCTAGAGAATTTTTCCAATATATTGCTGAATCATTAAGAGGTGAACTCATTTTAGAGCACGTTACAAGTAACGAGATAACAGTCGTGTTTGAGTTCCGCGATGAGGGAACGTTGTTTGGAGAACTTTACAAAAATCGGGTAGCAGTTTCCTTTGATGTGCGGGGAGACAAAATTTGCGGTTATAGAGAATATTTTGGCAGTGATGGTAAATCGAATTGAAGTAGGACTGCGTTAATTTTTATCAGCATTTTTCTGATTCAATTCTCTGCACTTAGCCTCTGCTGCTTGATAAGCCTCTAAGTAATCCTTAGCACCCAACATCACATTCCCGTAATACTCGTAAGGTGGATCACCATAAATTGGCAATGGATCATCTTCTGGATAATCTTCTTTAGATTCTTCTATGATTGCTTTTAGTTCCTTCACGGTGAAACGTTGTGCTGTAAAGTAGCAAAGTTGTTGAGCATTCTTGTTAAGGTACGCTAATGTTGGATCGACAATACAATCTTCCAATTCCATCCAACCGTGTTCGATGGGTTTGTATGGCTTGCCAGCAAAAACTAAAAAACCTTGTACGTAAATTGCTCCCTCAGTCGCTAATGCTGCTCTGTAAGCATTATCAAACGGAGTTTTAGCTTTGCTTTTTACACGTTGGGCAATCTCAAGAGAAAGCGCTTCATTCAGTGGTTTGTTCATTGAGAGCGAGCATTAAGCCATGACTCTAACATAGTATCACTTGTAAATCCCTTGACCAAATGAATCATAGCGATTTTCAATTTGCAATACACTAAAGACCTTACATTATGTATATTTGCTCTGATGTTAAGCGTCTACACGAGTAAGTTCATAAATAAAACCGAATTCCTATATTGGATTTATAAATATTAACCGCCCTTGGCGACACGCGAGTGCGTTCTTTGAGTGCGACGAGTGCGTGTCCGCAGGACATAAACGCCTCCGCAGGCTAGGACGCCAAGAAACACATATATATATAAAAGTTTCACGGAGCGCGTAGCGTGCCCTAGGCATACGCCAGTGGTGCCCGTAGGGCAAATCAATTAGGATTGCTATAGCGAACTGCTTTGTTATCATTGTGATCAATTAGCTAATATTAGCACTAGCATATATTTGATTGAACAGTTAGAAACTTTACATAATTTTTATTATTGGTAAAATGAGATGAGCTTCAGTCACAATAACAATAAAGATTTTCAAGAATTAGAGAAAATTTTACAGAACTTACTCAATGATAATTTACAGAGCTATTTAGATAATCTCTTGAAAAATAATCTAGAAAAATCTATCAAAGAATCTTTAAATGAATATGTATCTGAACAAATAAAAATACAACGTGCTTCTTACACAAATACTAACGCAATTCTAGATAATACTGCTGCGATTAAAGAATTAAATGAAAAACTTGAATACACATTGGCAGAACTGAACGATTTTAAGAACTCTGTGGAAAACATGCTTGTGGAGCAGCGTCAGAAGAATGGGGAACTGCAACGAAAGATTAACTATTGGGAACAGTCAGCCATAGAGTTTTTTCGGTTATTAGAGAGGGCAGTTGATTACGAAACAGATGAACACAAACTGTTAATCAATAGAATATTAGATGGTTATAATGGAATTTTTATGAATTTAGGAATGGAGCGTATCATTCCACAAGAAAAAGAATCTCTTTCTGAAAAATTTCATGAAGCAATTGATGAGGAAGAATCAGATATAATACCAGGCAATATCGTTAGATGTATCAGTTGGGGTTACAAAATTGGTGACAAAGTTCTTGAGAAAGCAAAGGTTGTTGTAGCAAAATAACTAGCACCATAACAGGAAAAAATCAAAATATGCTCTAGGCATACGCTTTGGATGAGCGCCTGTTACTTTTTTGCAGGAGGTACAAAGAAAAGTGCATAGCTTGTTAATCAAACATCCTGCCTGTTGACTGTATGCACTTGTTTTAGCATGACAGCTTATAAATTTTACAGTGAGAAAGGAATTAGTTAGGCAATGACAAAAAATTATGCTATCGGAATTGATTTAGGAACATCGACATCTGAAATTTGCGTCTACCGAAATAATGAGTCATTTCCGATTCCTGATCCTGTGACAAAAATGGCGATTATTCCCTCAATTGTTGCTATTAATAAAAAAGGTGAAATCTTAGTGGGAGAAAATGCCAGGAGTTGGGTTGATGTCTCAAATCGAGGGTCTCGTGAAATCAAGCGGAAAATGGGAACTGGAGAAACAATAAAACTGCTAGAGAAAGAGTATCGACCTGAAGAAATTTCTGCTTTAATTCTTCGTCAACTTAAGGAAAATGCGGAAGTTGCACTAGGAATAGAAATTCGAGAAGTCGTCCTTTCTGTTCCAGCCAACTTTCCAGATGCGGCTCGACAAGCTACACTCAATGCAGGTGAATTGGCAGGATTAAAAATTATTCGCCTGATAAATGAACCAACAGCAGCAGCTTTAGCTTTTGGAATCAAAAATATTGATGTTGAAGAACAGCTTGTTGTCTTTGACTTTGGCGGTGGTACATTAGATATCACTGTACTGGAAATGGTTGCAGGTGTTCTTGATGTAAAGTGTAGTTTCGGAAATCCTCAATTGGGGGGTAAAGATTTCGATGAAGCAATGATAAGATTACTTCATCGAAAATTTAAGACAGAAAATCCTGAGGCAGAAATTTCTCAAAAAGCTCATGGTGCACTGAAAGAAGCTGCAGAAAAAGCTAAAAAAGTTCTTTCTACACAACAATCGTATGATGTACGAATCCCGTATTTTGCAGCAAGTCATGGTGAATTTATTGACTTAGAGGTGGAAGTGACGCAGCAAGAATTTGAGCAGGCGATCGCACCTCTACTGCAAAAGGCGCAAGACTGCATCCATCAAGCACTAAATGCCAAAAATCTGCACCCCAGTACAATCAATCGAGTGTTACTTGTAGGTGGAACAACTTACATTCCTGCTGTTCGCCAATTAGTCGTCGAGATGTTTGGTAAACAAGGCAAAGCACTTGATGTTGGTGCAGACTTAGCTGTGGGTGTTGGTGCATCTATTCATGCTGCTCTTGCGAAAGGTTTATTCTGTGAGGATTCCGGTGTTATTCTCACCGATGTAGCTCCTTTTGGATTGGGTATTGAAGTGGTGAGTTACGTTGGCGGACAGTATATGCTTACCTATGAACCTTTGATCCAACCCAATACAACGATTCCTTATTCTACTCTGAAAACTTACACTCTTTTGAAACCAGATCAAAAGCGGTTAAAAATTCGTCTCTATCAAGACAACACAGGGAGAGCAAAGCTACCAAATGAAGCTATTGACACAGGAATAGAAGCAGAGATCACAGATATTCCTCCAGCTGTTGATGGTATTCCCTATGCAGTGCAAGTGGAATTTTCTTATGACATTAATGGGATAGCTAAATTGAAAGCGACTATTCCTAATATTAATAAAAGTGTAGAGCTATCTTACGGTTCTTCAGCCAAGCGCATGGCTAACAAAGATATAGCTGATGCTGCTTCTCGTCTCAAAGAACTGTGGAAGCAAAATGCCAAAGCAAGACAATACGAAGGACTTATTAATAAAGCAGAAAGGTATATGGCTGGAATACCTCCTCAAGAAAGATCGCCGTTATCTGATATTGTTATGGAACTCAAAAAAGCTCTCATGAATGACAATATTCAAGAAATTCAAAAAGCAGGCGATCGCCTTGTGGACTTATTGTTTGATTTAGAAAATCACATGGAATAATCATAGATGGTATATGAACTCTATCATATCCTGGAAATTTCCTCTCAGGCATCTGCTGATGAAATAAAACGAGCTTATTTTCAGTTAGTTCGTAAGTATTCTCCAGAAAAAGATCCAGAACGGTTTCAACAAATTCGGATAGCGTATAACACGCTCTTCGACTCAAAATCACGAGAAAATTATGACGCCATGCAGAAGTATGGCGAACAAGTTAAAGAGCTGATTTCGCAAGCTCAAAATAAAATGCAGGTAGAAGAGTGGTCAAACGCCATTCCTTTACTTAAGCAAGTTCTTGTATTAGCACCAAGAATTGACATAGCTCGTCATCTACTGGGACTTTGTTACATTCACACTGAAAATTGGGATTTTGCTGTGAAAATCTACACAGCACTAACGAAAACTAATCCAGACGTGACACTTTATTGGAGTAACTTGGGTTCTGCTTACAAACTGCAAGCTGAATGTTCCGATAATGAAGATTTTAGTAAAATTCCAATTTATCATAATGCTCGTGACTGCTTTGAGCAAGCAGTCAAATTAGAACCATTTAATTCTGCACCCTATTTAGATATAGCGGAAACTTATCTTGACCAAAAAAATTACTCTGAAGCACTTACTTGGGCAGAACGTGCTATTGGTGCTGATGGGAAAGCTGATTCTAATGACTTTGAAGCACTTTTCTTTATCTGCCGCATTCACTTTTACAGTGGTGAAGTACAAAAAATAGAAATCTTAGGCAGGAGAATTATATCCTTACTACCGAAAAAGTCAGACATTCGACAATACGCTGCTAGTAGATTTGCTAACATGGGAATTGAAATCGCAAACATTGCTGCAAAATCTAGTAACTTTGATATGTGGAGAGCAGCTTTTCAATTCCTCAAAACAGCTACCGATCTAGAACCAGATAATTTAGATATTCAAGAAATTTGTACAAAAGTTGAGGAAAGCGTTGCAGCTATTGACCAATATGAAAATCTCAATCGTGATTATCTCATCAATCAAGGATTCCAAAGACTAGCTGCATTTTGTTTAGCTGATTATTTTAATTTTTATGATTCACAGCAAGAAAGAAAAAGTTTTTTGAATGACATACTCACAGAAATTTTAGTTTCTCCCGCGAGCACAATTTTTGCGTCACTTGAGAGAATTAAATTTTACTATCCTGCTGTGTATAAGCTGAATGTAGAACTTTTTCATCGAATCGAGCAAGTGGCTTGTGTACCTTAACACCCTTTAGTATAGTAGTGATCCGCAAATTTGTGATAACTATTGTCACAACAATCAGGTGCTAAATCTGCTGCAAAGCAAGGGGCTTGGGAAGCCAAGAGCTTGTGTTGTTAATCAATTTGAACATTTCTGAACTTTTTTCATATGGGCAACAGAATCTTGTTATTTTATGCTAACATTACTAACGAGGAATTATATTCGGTTGTGTAGTTTGTGTTTATCTATTTACAAGCGTCTCTCCGAATCTAACTTTCTACAACATTTGATTCTGGAGATGTTTCATGTCGATTTACGTGGGTAATTTATCTTACCAAGTTGAGCAAGATGACCTCAGACGGGTTTTTGAAGAATATGGGACGGTGAAAAGTGTTCAATTGCCAGTAGACCGGGAAACAGGTCGTGTGCGAGGATTTGCTTTTATAGAAATGGCAGAAGAGGCACATGAAACTGCAGCAATAGAAGCTCTAGATGGCGCTGAGTGGATGGGTCGTAACCTCAAGGTTAATAAGGCTAAGCCCAAAGAGAACAGAGGCTCATCTGGTGGTGGTGGCGGTGGTGGTAGATACGGCGGTGGCGGTGGCGGTGGAGATAGAGATAGAGGAGGATACTCTTCTCGCGGACGCGGCGGCTACTAATTAAGCTTTGCGATAAAGAATTTAACTCTAAAGTCTCAAGGGCAGACAAAGAGTCTGCCCTTTTTTGCGCTTCAGCTTAACTTACGTTCCTCAAATTTATCCGACCATTTATTCATTTAATCAATTTAAGGAGGAGATAATAATGACCCAAGTGATTCTTGGCGAAAATGAAGGAATTGAGTCAGCCCTCCGCAGATTTAAGCGAGAAGTTTCCAAGGCAGGAATTTTTCCGGACGTGAAGAAACACCGTCACTTTGAAACACCCCTTCAAAAACGTAAACGCAAAGCAGTTGCCAAGCAAAAGCAGCGTCAGAATCGTTTCCGCTATTGAGGGGAACTGTTTAAAAAGAAAACTTACCTGCAATTTTAAAAGCTGCCCAGTAGTAAGGGTGATTATAGAGCTTGGTTTCGGCTGACATTTCACGACTTCTATGTAATTCTGTTGTTAAACTTGCCCTAATTTTTTGCCCTTCTTGAGGTAGTTGGTTGAGTAATTCTTCATACCATTGTTTCAGTTCACCAGCAGTCAGTTCCTTAAGCCACGCGGTTGTTTCCGCCAATGCTTTGGCTGCTGATTTATTTTGTTGAAGCCGCAGATAAAACTCTATCATAACCAAAGTAGTAGCAGCTGATTCCACAGTCCACACAGTGCTCAAGACATGATTAACTCTTTGACTAAGAAAAGCAGTGACTATTCCAACATATTCAGTCGTGATATTCTGGTTGCTAGTCATGGTTGTTTCACAAGTTAAAAGAGTCATAAGGTTATAACTTGCAATTGGCTTTTTGCAGATTTCCTCTAGAGTTAATTTCTCTTCACCTGCTAATAGAAATTCTGATTTGTGCGGCTGATTTAAATTGTCAGTTACATAGCCTGTAAAGTGAAAAATATTGTAATTTTCAGATAGAGCATTTTCTATCTGTTGTTTTGTAGCTTGTAAGCCTTGAATGCGTCTGCAAGAAGTAAACATCTGGCTAATAGCTTCAGATTCAAGTTCAGCAAATTGTGGTGTCGGATAATTTATGCTTTCTTGGGGTTCCACAATGAGTAATGATTGGTTTTGAACCTGCAAGAGTTGTTGGGATTTGAAAGAAAACCCGATTTGGATGCTAGGTAGATAAGTACATGTATAATTGTTTTGCTTTGAGGATTCTTCTTCCCAAACAGAGGAAAGATTGAAAAGGGCGTGAAGAGGAAATCTGTGTAAGTCGCGGTGGGGAATTAAAATCAGATTGGTGATGTCCTCAAGCTCATTCACAATTGTAGAAATGTTGAGGATTTGTTTCAAATTCAATAACCATCTATCCATTTCTGCTTGCCATGGATGGACACTTTTGTCTGATGCGTCGTTAGTTTGAAGTTGTTGATATGAGCTGTATTGTTGATTCCAATCTTTTAGCCAATCTTCAAATTCAACCAAGCGTTGTACCATCTCGGGTAAAGGCACTTCATCAATCACCCTATCAAGTACGGGTTTAAAAATGAGAATAGGTTCTGGAGACTTGTATTTAATTATGAATGTGTGTAAGGCGCAAGGGCTAATATGCCAGTAAATAATTGCAGTTGTAGGATTAAGAAGCTGCTGAATTGACTGATAGCTAAGTGGTTTGATTTCATCTGTCCAACCATACAGAAGCCAAGTTAAACAAGCATTTTTACCACGTTCGGCTATTTCTATAGCTTGCGCTATCTCACCAGACTGCACAGCTATATCAACTGCTAACTGTTCAAAACCTGCAAACTTGAGTGCTAACTGTTTTTTCTCTTGATCAGATTGAGTCGTTTCGCTGAGTAAGAATTGTACGAAATCTGTTCCATATAGATGAAAATCTTGCGCTTGGGAAGTTTGCCCCAAAGCTACAAGTGTTTTTATCAGGTTTTGCAAAACCTCCAGGTGTAGTAAAGCAAAGGGTTCTGGTGTGAGAGTATGAAGCGCCTGATTGTAGGCAGTGACGGCTTGTTGCCAATAATAGGAGGGTGTAGAATGTCTCTTACCTTGATCGTAATAGGCATTGCCAAGCGCGAGATGCAATCTGCCCCAACCTTCTGGCTGTGTATTTTGATCAACATATTTCAGCCCTTGTTCATAGCTTGCTAATTTCTCTTCAAGCCCTTGTTCATACACCTGTGCTGGACTCAAGTGTGAATTATTCCTAGAAACGACACTTTCTGCTGCATTCCCTCGGGCGATCCAGGCTTCCCAATACTCAGGTTTGATTTGTAAAGCGCTATCATATGAGGCGATCGCTTCTTCAAATCTCTGCAAAGAAAATAGCAGCATAGCTCGGTTGTACCAAGCTAATTCAAACTGAGGATAAAATTCTATCGCTTTATCATAACAAGCAATTGCCTCTTCACGCTGTCCGAGATTGTCCAACGCCACAGCACAGTTGAACCAGCCTAAATAGTAGTCGGGTTTGATTTCTAAAGCTTTTTCCCAGGATGAAATGGCATCATCCCAGCGTCCCAAACTGAACTGTACCACACCTTTATCAATCCAGACTTCATGAGAGTTTGGATTGATTTGAGCTGCTTGTTCGTAAGATGCGATCGCATCTTCATGTTTTCCTACTTTTTCCAACGCACCAGCCAAAGCGTACCAAGCTTCCGAGAAGTCGCTTTGAATTTCTGTTGCTTGTTCTAAGCTGGCAATTGCATCTTCAAATTCTCCTAAATCAGAAAGTTCCACACCTCGTTTGTACCAAGCTAAGTAAAAGTCATTTTCTATTTCTAAAGCTTTCTCATATGAGGCAATCGCATCATTATTTCGTCCATCCTGCGCCAATGCCAGACCTCGATAATACCAATTATCTTGGTCTTGTGGTTGCAGTATGGTTGCTTTATCGTAACTGGCAACGGCTTCCGATGGACGCCCTAATCTCTGCAATGCTATACCTCTGCCAGACCAAGCTTCTGGGTAATTAAACTTAATTTCTATAGCTTTATCAAAGCACAAAATTGCATCTTCAAAGCATTCTAGTTCACCTAATGCCCCGCCTCGGTAATACCAACATTTATAAAAGTCTGGTTTAAGTGCAATTGCTTCGTCGTAAGATCCGATCGCATCATTAAATTCTCCTAAATAAAATAGTGTTAGCCCTCGGTTAAACCAATATTCCTGCGAGTTGGGATTAATTTCTATAGCTTTGTTGTAAGATACAATTGCTCCTGATAAATCACCTGTTTTAGCTTGGTTAAGACCTTCGTAAAACCAAGCTTCTGCTTGTTCTAAAGTCGTTTTTTGTTGATTTTTTGGTAAAGTTGTATTTATTGATGCTTCGCTTTGAGAGCCTAACCCAGAAGCCAGTTCCTCAACTAAACTTGTACTCTGCTCTAACCTAACTAGCAATTCATCCAGCCTGACAGCAATTGGTGACTGAAGATCGGAAAAATCTTGGGTTGTAGGACTTTGTGAACCTGCTTGCACGCTTTGTTCTACCCCGTAGTAGTAGGATTCTTCCTCCTTTTGCTCATCTGATGAAGTCCAGGCAGATTCTGGTATTAGCAAATCAACACCTGGTTGATCAAATTGCCATATAAATTGTTCTTGATTGTTGATATACTCTTCTTGTGGAGGATTGAAAAAGGGTGCAGGCATCGCTGCAGAAATATTGTCTGAATCCTCTATGCTTTTGTTTTGTGTCAACCCCTGTTCTAATTGGGTTCGCACTGTTGTATCAGTTATGGTTTGCGTATCTTGTGTTTGATCACTTTCCCAATACGAATTGTCTAAGTTTCGCGTCAACAATCGTATGCCAATGTCGTAAGATAAATCTCCAACCTTCCCAACACCCAACTCGCCTAGTTGCACCATTTGTTCTGCTAATTGGTTATTTGGTGCTGGCGATTTTAACAATCTTTCCCCAAAATCTAGTAGCCAATCTATCCAGCGATCATTGGAGATACGCTTTTCCATTCTTTGTAGATATTTAATCGCCCACTGTTGCCCTCTTCCTTGATGCACACCTTCCAGCAGTTGGGTAAATAGAAATTCTAAATCCGCATTTGTCAATGCGGGTGGAGGTGTCATCTTTTGTTCTTCTGCGCGATATACAGAACGAGTCTGCTTTTTCTTGAAAAAGAACTTCAAATACTTCTTAATCCACTTAAGTAGCCACTTGAGCATTTCGGCAATTATTGGAGATTAGATTGGTCATCATCAGATTTTAGCGAGCACAGTGTTAAAAAGTTATGTTGACTTAAAAACCTATAACAATTGAATGAGCGATCGCACAGTCAGTTGAAAATATAACATACCATACTAACACTCACATAAGGAAAATTGTTTACTACTTAAGTATTTTTACTTAAGTCAAAAACTCGTACACAAAATTTTACCCAGATGTCTAAAATCTGGTATTTTCATCTACAAAATACTTTGATCGTCAAGGATTGAATTACGATTCAGCTTGATTTGTAGTAGATTCATTCGCCGCTTGGAATTGATCAAGCAAAGCTTGGATAATTATTTGTGGATCGTCTGTCTCCATTCCTAATTGCTCGCAAATTTGCTTGCGTAAATTCTCGTCTTGCTGTATCAGCACAAATAACTGATCTAAAGTAACACTTTGGTATTCTCCTTCTGGAAGATTTTCTTCTTCCATATCATCGTGTTGCTGATTTTGAGTTTGTGTCGTTACAGGAGTTTGCTTGAGTGCATCTGGCCCAGTATACTCCCAGATTGGCTCGGCAGCTGTGCGCGTTAACAACTGCATCCCAATATCATAGGCGACGTTTCCCACTTCTCCAATTTCCAACTCACCTAGTTGTACCATTCGCGAAGCTAATTCGTTATTGGGTGTGGGTGATGCTAACAATCTTGCACCAAAACGTTCCAACCACTGCACCCAACGTTCTTCTGGGACGCGATGTTCAATATTATTTAGCCATTTCTGCGCCCATGCTTGTCCTCGTGCTTGATACACACCTTCTAATAGTTCTGTAAACAGAAATTCCAAATCTGTATCGCTTAAAGGTGGAGGCGGTTCTTTATGAACGTTTTCCCGTGTTTTAGCTGGACTCTGATTTGAGCCAAACAAACGTTGCAAAAACTTTTTGAACCATTGAATTAACCGCTTGAGCATCTCCCGCACCCGTAAGTGTTGGTGGTCATCATAGATTGTAGCGGTGTCTAAGGACAACCTGCTAGACGTTTGTCAACTACACTCTGAAGTTTTACGAATATCGAGTAGAATATACAGACACAAAATTTTTCGCTCACTTTAGTCAAGAAAATTAGCATCAAGTCGGATGATATCCCCAAGCTAGACTTTCTTGGCTGTATGGTATATTTGTACTATAAAAAAGAATCATCAATACCTGAAGTTACGTCATAAATTTAAAATGATCTAACCCAAAGTCATGGGTGCTAGTTATTAACCATCAAAGGCATTGACATCCTCATCTATGTCTTACGAACCCCTGCACCACAAGTATCGCCCAAAGAGTTTTGCTGAACTGGTGGGACAAGAGGCGATCGCTACCACCCTAACAAACGCTATCCGCGCCGCCAAAATAGCCCCTGCCTACCTGTTCACCGGTCCCAGGGGTACAGGGAAAACTTCCAGTGCTCGCATTTTGGCAAAATCGCTTAATTGTCTCAAAAGTGACAAACCCACGCCTCAACCCTGTGGTGTGTGTGATGTTTGTCAGGGAATTACTAAGGGCTATTCTTTAGATGTTATTGAAATAGACGCTGCCAGCAACACTGGTGTTGATAATATTCGCGAAATAATAGAAAGAGCGCAATTTGCTCCCGTACAGTGTCGGTACAAAGTTTATGTTATCGATGAGTGCCTGACTGGAGACTCTTTGGTCTTGACTGATAGGGGACTTGTTAGAATTGATGATCCCAATATTAAAGGTAAAAGGGTTCTCAGTTATAATGATTCATCCCTCAAGTGGGAATTCAAGAAAGTTCTGAGATGGCTAGATCAGGGTGAACGTCAAACTCTGGTTATTAGAACAACTAACCGAGAAATCAAATGTACGGGCAATCATTTAATTAAAACAGACCAGGGATGGATACCAGCAAAAGACGTAAAAGAAGGAATGAGGATACTATCCCCTGTGAATGTGGATGCGGTACTCTCATCTACAAATTTGGCACAGATGGACGCATTCGGAGATTTGTTCCTGGGCACCAATTTAAAGGTAATACCTACGGGCAAAAAACATACGATCTGGAATCCATCCTTAAAGAAGCTGAATTACTCCGTCCCTTATGTGCCTGTGGTTGCACAGAAAAACTTGATATCCCTGCCTTTTTACAACAAAAAGGTAGAGGACTTGGCAGCATGCAGTCTCACTGGAAAAGACATCCATACAAGAAAGGGCACGGAATTTGGGAACTTAGAACAGAACATTTCCTTGCCAATGCCGAAGTTCTCCAACCAGAAACACTGGGACTTATTTACGGAACGCTACTGGGAGATTGCTCCGTCACTTACCCAAATAAATTCAGTAGATTCCCTAGATTGGCTTTCGGACATGGACAGCAGCAGCAAAAATGGTTGGAATACAAAGCCCAACGCCTTGCAGTACTCCGACCAAAACTTTTCTCAGCACCTAACAGAGGCTACGGTTCTGGAAATATCGCGGTCTATTGCAACACATCCTGCCATCCTCAACTCAGGGAAGTTTTTGATATCGTCAAACCCAGTGGGGATAAAAAACGGGTTTCGATGGAGTGGCTCAATCAAGTTACTCCAGAAGGACTTGCTTGGTGGTACATGGACGACGGCTCACTCAGTTTTACCACTTCAGGAAGTCCAAGGATTAGATTACACACAGAGGGATTTTCTCCCGAAGAAAATCAAATCCTTGGCGATTGGCTTGCAGCAATGGGGTATTCAACAACAAAAGTTTACAGCAGAAGTAACGGAGACAAGACATACTGCTACATTAACGTGGGTGCAAGCAGTAAAAAATGGATCTCAGACCTTCAAAGATATTCAATTCCCACAATGGATTACAAGTTTAGAAACTGTTGAATCTGTTCATCTGGGTGAAATTGAGCGAGTCTATGATATCGAAGTTGAGGATAATCATAACTTTGTTGCTAACGGGTTACTTGTCCATAACTGTCACATGCTCAGTACCCAAGCATTCAATGCGCTACTAAAGACACTCGAAGAACCACCGAAACAGGTTGTCTTTGTACTAGCAACAACTGACGCGCAACGAGTCTTACCTACGATAATTTCTCGGTGTCAACGCTTCGACTTTCGCAGAATAGATTTAGAAGCGATGACGAAACACTTGAGTCACATTGCTTACAAAGAAAATATTGATATTACTATCGAAGCGATAACCTTAATAGCTCAAATTGCTCAAGGCGGATTGCGAGATGCAGAAAGTCTGCTCGATCAGTTAAGTTTATTGTCGTGTGAAATCATACCTGAGCGAGTTTGGGATTTGGTTGGTTCAGTTAGCGAACGCGATTTACTTTTCTTGCTGAATGCGATCGCCTCTAACAACCCAGAAGCTGTTTTAGATTGCGCTCGTCAAATCTTAGATCGCGGTCGAGAACCTTTGATTATTCTCCAAAATCTCGCTGCATTTTACCGAGATTTACTCATCGCCAAAACTGCCTCTAATCGCAACGATTTAGTTGCTTGTACTCCCCAAACTTGGGAAGCACTGATTGATTTTGCCCAACACTTTGACATCAGCACAATCTTGGTGGGACAGCAACACTTGCGAACCGCTGAAGTGCAACTAAAAAACACCACACAACCGCGTTTGTGGTTAGAGGTGACGTTGCTGGGATTGTTACCCTCAGCTCATATCTCAGTTCCGCAAAACGGTAGAGGCGCAGTTTCCGTACCAACGATTTCGCTGCCTACAGTTTCACCATCTTTAGGAAAAAGTGAACAAAACTCAATTACAAGCCGTGAACCACCTTCAGTATCAGCACCAGAAAACAATTCAAAAACTGTAGAACCAGTTAAAATTGACCAAACCCATACCTTACCAAAAACTCCTGCTACCCCCTCATCACCACAACGAACCCCGATTTCTCCTAATCCTCCAAAACCACAGCCTGAAATAGAAGTACCTATTTCAGTATCCCAAACACAGGAAGTTAGTCAGAGCACAGAAATAGACTTAACTCAGGTTTGGCAAGAAGTGCTGAGTAATCTCGAACCAATCTCAACACGAGAGCTATTTCGTCAAATGTGCTATCTTGTAGAATTTGATGGTACTGTAGCTCGTGTTGCTATTCCAAAAGCATGGTATAAAAAAGTACAATTAGATCTTCCCATAATCGCAGCAGCATTTAAGAAAACTTTTAAATGCGAAGTCAAGATAAACCTAGAAATAGCAACGACATCAACTTCTGCCCGACCTCAAACTTCTCGTCAAAAAAAGCCCACGACTCGTCCGAGTTATGAACCTCCATCCGCGCCTTCTCCAGAAGTTCCCAAATCAACCAAACCACCGATAACAAAATCCCCAAATCCAGCAAATACTCCTGCGGTGGAAAGTTCACACACAACTCATCGCAGTGATCCACCGTCCCCAACTCAACCATCCGCGTCCACACCCGATTGGGAAGTTGATGAAGTCACAGCCGCCGCACAAAATCTGGCACAGTTCTTTTATGGAGAAGTCATCCCATTGACACATGACACAGAACGCTCAACTTCAACAACCCCAAGTGAGTGTGAAGATCAACCAGAAGCTGATGATGAGTTTTAAATCAGTGAACAGTCAACACTGAACAAATTGGAGAAGAAGTCACAACTTAGAAGTCAAAATAAAACATTTGGGACAGGATTTTGACCTCTTCCAAATTAAAACCCTCCCACACGGAGAGGGTTTTAAACATTTATACTCAAGAGTCAGTTATTCACGAAGCCAGTTTTTTCGTAATATTCATTTCTTCGGAACGCCAGACACCTAAGTCGGGTTTGCCAGAGCCGGAACGAGGAGCCAGTACTGTTCAAAGCAGCGTGGCATTTTGTGCCATAGTCCTTGTTTCCCGACAGAGGTATCTGGCATTGGAAACCCTACCAAAAGCACGCTGGACTCACCTCCTGCATGGCTAGCGCTCCTCCTGAGTTCTTTTTGATAACTACTGACAACTGCTAACTGCTAACTGGTCAGTACGTTCATTCTTCATCTTTGCCTTGATGTACTGTTTTTACCCATTTCAACCGCTTGGGACGTACTGACATCCGGGCGGTTGTGCTACTTATGACTACTATCCAATGGAGCATGTAAAATGTGCCACGCAATGCCTGTAAGAGCAGCAGAAAATAAGTAGATATTTGGAATTTATTGTCTTGACGTATACGTCTTAGACCAGCAAACATACCTGCCATTGACATCGTTACTGTCAAGCCTGTCACTGGACTAAAAATGGGCGGACGATGTCGTGCGATCGCCATCAATAAATCTGGCACAGCTGCTGTGGGTAAAATGTACTGAATCAGCATAAACACGAATAGATCCCAGGTTTTACGCGTACCCATGCGATTTCTGAGAATCAAATCCCAGTAATCCAGATACCGCTGATATCCACCTTCTGCCCAACGGTTACGTTGATGCCAAAGGGCGATCGCATTAGTCACACCTTCCTCTTCTACCGTTGGGTTGAATACACACTTCACTTCCCATTTTTCTAGATGTAAGCGCAGTGTCAGATCCAAATCATCGGTAATTGTTTCTTCATTCCAGCCACCGCAACCCAAAAGTGCTTTTCGCCGGACAAATTGACCGTTACCCCGTAGTTCGCCAATACCACCATTCGTAGTCCGTTGGTGTTGTAGGAATGTATCAAATGCCATTTCTGACGCTTGACCTTTTGTCCAGAAATTTTCTTTGGCATTGGCGATCGCCTTTCGTACCTGCACGGCACCTACGTTCTCTCGTTGAAACAACGGTATGACACGCTGTAACAAATCTGGTGAAATTTGGGCATCGGCATCAAATACCGCCAAAATTTCTCCTTTTGTCAGCGCTAACACCTGATTCAACGCTCCTGATTTTCCTCCTCCTGCTTCTGGCTTTCGTCGCAGTACTTTGAGTTGGTCGTATTCTTGGGTTAGTTCTGATAGTAACTGCGGCGTCCTATCGCTGCTGTTATCATCAATGATCCAGACTTCGTATTCCCCTTCTGGGTAATCTAGATTACAAAGATTTTTGACTAATCTGCCTATAACTGCTTCTTCATTTTTTGCTGCCACCAACACAGACACAGATGGCAAATCTCCCTGCATTTCTTCTGGGTGGGGTTTTGATCGGGCGAACACTACCACAAAGGCATGAAATCCTATGATAGTGGTCAGTCCCAATACAAACAAACTCCCCCAAGAAACTAAATGCAGAGCGATAGTACCACTCCAGACTATCGTCAAAACTAGAGCGGCTTTGCGTCTACGACCTTGAAACCGGGATGGAGGAAACACGCTTACGGATGTCTCCTCTTCCAACTCCTCTGAACCAGATAGATCAGATAATAGGGAATTGAGCGGATCAAGCTCGTTGTAAGAATCGTTTTCGGGCCAGGAATTCGCTGGCATAGGTTACTTGATTTAACCACCAATATTTATCTACACCCATAAAGAAGCTGGGTATTAGGTAACACCAAACTGTGCATCCTTCACATACCTTGAGCTTACCTTGAGACTGGCGGTATTTTTCAACTTCCTCAGACTCGCGATACAGTTCGTAAAGTCGCCCATTAATGGGAACTCCACTTTGAGCGAAGTGGTAGCAAGGTAGCAGCAATTCGTCGTTAGGAGAAATAGCAATGACAGCATCTACCGCTTTACAGCGGGGATTTTTTGTATCATTGCCCCCAGCCTCAATAAAAGCTAGTGCAGCCTTATTGTAACCGACATTGTTATATTTCTTCGCAGTGACTTCTATTGCCGTTACCATTTCTGGTGTCGGATTTTTGTTCGAGTTGTAGTGTTCGTATGCTGTGAAGGCTGGATTTAGCCAAACCCGAACACCAAGTTTTTTGCCTAATTCTCCAATTTCTTCTATCCGCTGGTAATTCTGAGCGGTGACAGTGTGGTTGAGTACAGGGTATTCTCCAAAAGACTTGGCGATCGCCACCGACTCAACCAAGTTGTCAAAAATTTTGACTCCCCGAGATTGATCGTGAGTCTCAGCATCTGAACCATCTAAGGAAAAATTTAAATAGTCTATTAATCCCCGAATTTCCTTAGCTTTCTTCGGATACAGAATGGTGTTTGTTGTCATACTGGTGGCAAAACCCAGACGTTTCGCCTCTGTATAAATTTCTCCCACATCATTCCGCAGGAGTGGTTCACCACCTGTAAAGTCCACATATTTGACTCCCAAGCGGCGTAAATCGTTCAAATTGTGCTTGATTGTTTCAAAATCTGCTTCTTTTCCAGGTTCGAGTGACCAAATATTACAAAAATGACATCTAGCATTACAACGGTAGGTTAAGTAGTAGTTTGCAACCAGTGGAGCCATAGGGTAAAAGCACTTAAGTGTTATTTAGGACATCTTTAAACAAAAAGTCAAAACTGAAAAGTCAAAAGACAAAAATTATTCTCGTCACCTCAATGGATACTAAACAAACATTTTTTAGGAATACTATTGACACAAATCATTAAACTACGCAAAGAGTCAACTTACTTAAGGAGTATTTATAAAATGTCATTTGAACAATTGCACCCCGCTACTCAACAACAAGCAAGCGTCTACTTGCCCTACATTCAGGGTAACAAGCGTAACTTCTTAGCTCATGCGATTAGTCTTTATCAAAAGGGTGTTTTGGAGGGATACCGCAAGATAGAAGGCAGTGATAACATTCCCTTTGTCGCCACTTGGAATGTTGCGACTCTGCCCTCAGACTTAACTCGTTGCCGAATGCAGTTTGATGGCAACGCCGAGTTGAGTTATGAAGTCATGATGGCAAGCTTTGAGTTTATTAATTTTTTAATTGAATTCATAGAAAATTACGAACGCTATCACGTCACTGATTTTTCTCAAGTATTTTACCGCAAACTTCTGCGTATTGAGTGAAGTATTATACGCTATTTTGACCAGGTCATTCTATCATTGTCGGTTTTGGCTATGCTACCGTAAAAAAAAGCTGTTGTTAGAAGCATCAACATTTCCTTAAGTTGAGCAATCATTCCTATGGTTGAGTAGGAGTTCCCTTGAGCGGTACCGGCAAAGCTCGTATACCTTGCTTTTTTGTGCCTCCTATAGAAAAATTGTGCGAATCCCAAAGCAGCGTGTCCGTAAGTTTTGTGGATAGGCTATCTACAGCTAAAATCAAACTGACTGCTAAATGTTGAAAGTTACCTAAACTTTTGTAAAGTAGGAGTGCATGCGTGCCAAAATCCGCTAAGTATTTATTAATTGGATCTACGGAGGCTTACTGTGGTAAATCTGCAACAGTCCTAGGTTTGTCTTATCAACTACAACAAAACGGGCTGGACATTGCCTATGGCAAACCGCTAGGTACTTGTTTAAGTGAATCTGCAGGAACGATGGTTGAGGAGGATGTTCAATTTATTGCTAACAATCTCAACTTACCAAAAAACCGCGTTGCACCCACGATGCTGGCTTTAAATGAAGTCGCCGTGCAAAAACGTTTGCAAGGGTTAGACAAAACCAACTACCAAAACTTGCTAGCACAGCAATATTCGGAAATACAAGTCGGCGACTTGGTTTTGCTAGAAGGTCCAGGTAACTTAGAAGAAGGCAGTTTGTTTGATTTGTCTTTGCTGCAAGTAGCAGAAGTGGTGGATGCTGCGGTACTTTTGGTAGCCCGCTACAAATCGCTGCTTTTAGTTGAAGCGCTGTTGTGTGCTAAACAGCGTCTGGGCGATCGCTTAGTTGGTGTTGTGATCAACGATATTCCTGCAGAACAATTACAAGCCGTCAACACCACTATTCGTCCGTTTTTAGAACAGCAGGATATCCCTGTGCTGGGGATGTTACCGAAAAGTGTTTTGTTATGCAGTGTTAGCGTGCGCGAACTGGTAAACCAGTTAAAGGCTGAAGTTCTTTGTTGTGGCGATCGCCTGGATTTGATGGTGGAAAGTTTGGCAATTGGGGCGATGAATGTGAATGCAGCAGTAAAGTATTTTGCTATGCGCCGGAATATGGCAGTAGTTACAGGGGGCGATCGCGTAGAAATTCAGCAAGCGGCTTTGGAAACTTCCACCCAATGCCTAATCCTCACCGGACAATTACCTCCTCCCTCCTTCATCCTCAATCGAGCAGAAGAACTTGAAATCCCAATCTTATCAGTTGATTTAGACACCTTAACAACTGTGGAAATTATTGACCGCACTTTTGGTACAGTTCGTGTCCATGAACCCCTAAAAGTCGAGTGCATTCGCCATCTCATGGCTCAACATTTTGATCTTGATCGCTTGCTTGCTTTGCTGAATTTAAATCCAGCTGCGGCGATATCTTGAAAATTTTTAACACTAAGTTCGATTCAGTCATGAAGATCGAGAGTAGGGGTATCGTACTGGGATGCGGTACCCTTACTTTTTTTTCTGGGATGTAGTGGTACTCCCTTTGGTGATGCTGGTTCTGGAATTTGCCGCTTTTGCTGATTATCTGATGGCTGAAGCACTTTGGTGAAGTGTCCCTCAGACACCATTCGGCGGTAAGCTTCTGAGGCTTCAGGTAAAGTTGTATCTTCTTGCTGCCAGTGAACAACTGCGGCTTCATCACACCAACGGGGCAGATATCGCATAGCTTGGCGATGTGCCCCAGAGTTACGGTACTGTCGCATTGCTGACTCATCCTTCCAAAGCGTCACAGTCCAAGCGCCTGCCTGCTTGTCACCTATAAGTTGACCGCCCAAAAACCCAGGAATGTTAACGATTTGCCATGATGAAAGCGCAGTGTGCCATAAAAAGCCTGGAAAATAACGAGGTGACACCAGATGCAAGCGTGTGACTGAAACTAATACCATTTGACGTTTTTCCTTTGTGTTGAGAGTTTTGAGGAGCTTTGTATGCAACTTGTAAATATGCAACTAATTGCATATAAATAAAATATATTCAAAAAGTTGCATATGTCAAGGAGAATTCCTATGGCTTTAGCTCACGCAATATTGGCATCTCTGGTGGATCATTCCTGTAGTGGGTATGATTTAGCCAAGCAATTTGATGGTTCAGTCGGCTTTTTCTGGTCAGCAAGTCACCAGCAAATTTATCGGGAGTTATCTAAACTCGAAGCTCAAGGCTGGATTGCCTCCGAGACAATACCGCAAGAAGGACGCCCAGATAAAAAGCTTTACCAAGTTACACAAGAGGGTAAACAGCAGCTTAAGAAGTGGATTGCACAGCCATGTGAACCCACACCAATAAAAGACGATTTACTGGTGAAAATTTTTAGCGGTTATGTTGCTCAAAAGCAGACAATTTTGGAAGAGTTAGAGCGTCATCGTCACAGCCACCAAGAAAAATTGTCTACATACAAAGTTTTAGAGCAACAATACTTCAAAAATCCTCAACAACTGCCAGAACAAGCAAAATTTCAGTACCTGACTCTACTCAATGGCATAAGTTATGAAACATATTGGCTTGCTTGGTGTGAACAAGCAATTGGGCTATTAAGTTAAGCAAATAGAAAAATAGCATGACTACATGACAAATCGCTGACAGAGAACTCCCCTACGTCTGTTACAATAGCTAGGTCGTTTAATCTGATTTTGTCCGTCTTTGAGTCAGTCAACAGACCTTATCAACGTCGATACATTAGCGCAAGAACTGGCGACAATCCAGCAAACAGGTTCTAAGCGAATTGCCTTGCTGGGTTCCCGTCATGTCCCCATTACCCATCAGAATCTAATTGAGATGATGACCTACGCCTTGGTTTTATCCGGTAATCGAATGATCACCTCTGGCGCTACGGGTACAAATTCAGCTGCTATTAGGGGAGCAATGCGGGCTGATCCGAATTTGTTAACGGTGATTCTACCTCAAAGTTTAGAACGCCAACCTCATGAATCGCGTCAGCAATTAGAAAAGGTGATGCATCTAGTGGAAAATGCTAGCAAGGATCATATGTCTCTTGCCGAAGCCAGTTACTTGTGCAACAAGGAGATTGTCTCCCGCTGCCAGCAACTGATATGTTTTGCATTTCACGACAGCGGCATCCTGCTGCAAACTTGTAAAGATGCAGAAGAACAAAGAAAGGTGGTGACATTATTCTACTTTGATTAATCATGTGTCATTGACTTTTGTATTTGACTAATGACTATTTTTTTGTACTCTATTGCAGCTGCTGCAGCACTCATCTATCTACCGTTTTTAGTGGTAGCTTATGCCCGTGTTCGTGTTGGGTATGATTTGTCTGCTCCCCGCGCCATGTTTGATAAGCTACCACCATACGCTCAACGAGCAACTTGGGCACACCAAAACTCGTATGAAGCGTTTATGATTTTTTCGGCCGCAGCATTAATGGCATACGTAACGGGTGTTTTTTCTCCCCTAGCTGTAGCGGCTACCATCGCTTTTCTTGTAGCTAGGTTGCTATACTCCATTTTTTATATTTTGAATATACCCGTTTTACGCTCGCTCATGTTTGGCATCGGCTCCCTTGGATCTGCTAGTCTTATTGTCCTGAGCATCATTCAAGCAAATAGCTAATGAGCAAATGAGCATTAGTTAGTGGTTAATCATTTATTGGTTAGTAAAAAATTCCATAACCACTAACAACTAATAAAAATCAATTACCAATCCAAAATGCAAAATTTAAAATCTAGAATCTTCTATGGCTTCTACGTATTCCTTTGACATTGTGAGCGATTTTGACAGACAAGAATTGGTCAACACTATTGACCAAGCTGTACGAGATATTAAAAGTCGCTACGACCTCAAAGATACTCAAACAACTGTTGAGTTGGGTGAAGAAAGTATAACGGTGAACACCGACAGTGATTTTACTTTAGAATCCGTACACAACATACTGCGGGAAAAAGCAGCAAAGCGCAATCTTTCGCAGAAAATATTTGATTTTGGCAAAGTAGAATCATCTAGTGGAAACCGGGTTCGTCAAGAAATCAAACTTAAAAAAGGCATTGATCAGGACAATGCTAAGCAAATTTCTAAGTTGATTCGTGACGAATTTAAGAAAGTACAACCTTCAATACAAGGCGACGCAGTACGTGTGACTGCTAAAAATAAAGATGATTTACAAGCTGTCATCCAACGCCTAAAGCAAGAAGATTTTCCGGTTGCTTTGCAGTTTACAAATTATCGTTAGCCATCCGCTTTCCCTTCATTAGCTGATTCCACATTATTTTTTGGACTCAGCTAATGAGTGAATATGAGCGTAAGCGAGTGATTATTTACGCCCACCTATACTTATTTTAAAAGCTGGACGTTCAGATATCTGTTTCATGTAGTTTAATACAGCCGGGTAGGGGCTTAGATCTAACTTGAGCAGGATGGGAATGTAAGAGAGAATAGAACCTACAGCCACGTCAGCAACTGTGAATTCATTACCCAGCAAAAAAGGTTGATGCTCGAAAATTCCATTCAAAACAGTCATCAAGTTCGGCATTTCTCGTTCTCGGTTTTCTTCCCCAAAAATTCCTGGTCCCAAAGTCGCATTGGCAAACAACACCCATTGAGCTAATTGGGCTTGTTCCTCTGGAGAGTGGGCAGATTTACCATACTTGTCTGCTAAATATAGCAAAATTGCCCCAGATTCCCAAAGCTGGAAATCTCCATCAACAATTGCTGGGACTTTGCCTATTGGGTTAATTGCCAGATACTCAGGCTGACGATGCTCACCTGCTTGCATATCAAGCTTGACAAATTCATAGGGAATTTCTAGTTCCTCTAAGTACCACTGAGCAATTGATGCACGACTACGTGCGCCGCCATAAAGTTTTAGCATGAGCAAATCAGTAAACAGTTAACAACCATCAGTCATCAGTAATTATATTGTGATTTCTGAGACTGAAAGTAAATAACCGATTAAAGAACTTTATGAGTATTGGGGTGCTGTTTGACGTTATCTTCTTTGGTGACAACTCGCGAGACATTTAACACCCGCTTGCGTTCAGTAGAATATTTAAAATCTGTATAAGTTGTGCCCAAAGGTATCAGAGATTTAGCAGCTTCACGACGCTTGTATGTGCGAGCTGCGGCGATCGCCCGTTCAACAAAATCATCACCAAATTGAGCAGTCTGGGGAAATTCCGCAGGAATCTGAGATTTGTCTTCGTCCAGCACAGATCCCAAAGTTGTGGCGCAAGCAAGCTTGAAGGAGGTAGGAATACCTTTAACAAGTGTTTCCAGTGATGCAGAGGCAATAGGTTCTATAACCTCGATCTGATATACTTCTCCATCTTCTTTGACAAAGCAAGTTGCCAATCCGATCACAATGTAATCATCGGCTGCTAAATCAGGAGCATTGGAGTAGGAGGTAACGGTTGTCATAAGAATATTTTATCAAAACTTCCAAAAACAGAGAGAATTTAAAATTCCGCAACGCAGCATAAGAGGTGTTTTTGTTCTTCTGTGCTCTGACACTTGAGTTGGGGAGTTTTTTTTATGCGGGCATTCTGGCATTTTATCAATTTGTTGCCTACGCTACTTGAATAGTCTACTAAATTAATCTTTATATTATCTGGAATTTGCCTTGGGGAAGACGTATCAATTATTAGATTCAAGCATCTATTGGGTATGCTTTACGTTTATCTGGTTAAACACAGATCAGGCAACCTCTGGCTCTGGTCGCCGTAAACTCTTATGCTATAAGGGCTTGTGGCATTACTTATGAATGACTCATAGACACCTTAACAAGTGACACAGTTAGAAAACCACAGAAGCTTGGAACCTTATAAGTTGATCTCACAGAGCAAGCCGCTCAGGTAGTAATATATGAACACTCATTCATCTTTCCCATTTGGTGGCGAACAAAATCACCGCAACCCATGTGTCTCACACACTACAAAAGTACGACAGGAGCAAGGGACTAACGGTAGCAGTAAATCTTTTGGGGACACCTACTTGCGCTCGGATGCTATAACAAAAGCCCAACAAGGGCATTACATTGAGGCGATCGCCCTGTTGAATCAATTAATTCATCGTCATCCGCACAACGCTATTGATTACAACAATCGAGGGCTAATTTATTTTCAAAGTGGTGAAACGCAAAAAGCGTTTTGCGATTATAACACAGCATTGCAACTTAATCCGAAATTAGCCAGTGCTTATAATAACCGGGCAAATTACTATGCCGCATGTGGAGAGTTAGCAGAAGCAATTGCTGATTATGATCGGGCTTTAGATCTCAACCCAAGCCACGTTAGGGCGTGGATAAACCGAGGTATAACCTTGCGTGATTTAGGGCAATACGAAGAGGCAATTGAAAATTTTGAGGTTGCTCTGCTGTTTAATCAATTAGAAGGTCATGTTCTAGCAGAACGAGGTAGGACTTATCATCTTTGGGGAGATTGGAATTGTGCGATCGCCGATTATCGTCGCGCCTTGACTCAACTGCCTTATCCTAGCTTCAAAACGGGAGAGTCCGGTTCACACTTACGTTTACAAGTCGAAAATTGGTTACACGAGTTGCTACCAACGCAGCATCCTACCTGGTAGATATTGCATTCATCGTCACTGGCATAGCCTCTGTATGAAACACAGAGTGAGAAACATCCTGATAACGGTGTAATGGCTAATAGATGATAACTATATAGCTGCTATACAAAACTTGACTAAACTTTTTCAAACCTAGTCATTCAACTAAAGGAAACTTTAGAGGGTTTGCTTCCTGCTTCTACCAAGGGAGTCGGCTCCTTCTTGTGAGGCAGTGCGTTGCGGGGGTTCCCCCCGTTGTAGCACCTGCCGTCCTACAGGCGTAAATTCGGGTGTAGCCCAGCCTATTTTTTTTGACTCCGAGCAATTTTTCTTGAAGCTTTTAGCTATTGTTCATCCATTATTTTCAGCAAATTTAACGAATCGTGATCTCCAGTTCGACCTTTTTACAGGCTTGCTAGTTTTGAATCAGCTGTGGTTTACAAACCAGATGATTTTGGGCTTTGGTTTTCAGCATTGTCACTAAAGTATCAGAAAGCTACAACTGTGTCAAACTTCTCTTTATGACTAATTATGAAAAAGTTTAGTAAAGTATTTGGCTATTTAGTCAAGCTCCTAGATAGTAAGCGACTAGCTATGAACTATCAGCTTTTAGCTTTACTACCAAATTCCAAATTTGTTTATGGAATAACAATTACAAGGAAGGGAATTAGTTTGATTCTGGTTGTTTATGTTCTATAGTATCTTTTGGGAACACGACCTGACGCTGATTAGGGTCAAATCGATAGCCCTGTTCTTGCATAATCATCTTAGCTTGGCGCGGATCGAAGTTACGACTAAATTCTCCCTGCAACTGATATACACGTTCTTCCATCTGATTGACATCAATGCGGATTGTTCGTAATTTTTCTTGCTGCGACCAATGATAAGGTAAAAGCTGCATGAGAGCAGAGACTGCTGCTGTTGAAATGACAACGTTAACAGCTATCTTTGCCGTAGTTTCCAGTGCCATCACTTGATAAGAGCGTTGACGAAGATGCCGCTTCCGTCGAGGAGTGACTCGACGCTGTTGTGGTGGTTGTACCGGAAGTCTAGAGGGTTGAAATGCGTTCATGGTGATAAAAAGAACCTCGCTAAATGAGTAGACGCATGCCAAATGCACACCTGCGTCTTTTGCAGTTTTGTTTAGCTGCCATATTACTTCAATTTTTTCGGACTTGGTACACTGATCATCTGTCAAGTAAAAAACCTGGCATTTATACGTATACAGTCTCGAACAATTTACGACAATACCGCAAAAGTCCGAGAACTGTACCCCGTACTACCAGGTTACTCAGCTCTTCAGGGTCTTATGAATTGTAAAGTGTTGTACACAAACGCCAAGCCAGAATGCCTGGAATCAGCGCGACAACTAGAGCAATGTACACTTGGGTATCTGAAATAGACATTGTTTGAAACCTCTCAATTTCAAAAGATATTGAACATTTCGTTTACTACTTTTCACTGTTTTGCCAAGATAAGGAAATAGGTTGTTACAAGATGAAACAATAACTAGTGATTAGTGAGCCAGCACTGCAGGAGGGTTTCCCTCCGTAGGGAACTGGTGAGTCCAGCGCTGCGGGAGGGAAACCCTCCGGAGCCACTTCTGTGCGGAGAGCAGCGCCTTGCGGGGGTTCCCCCCGTTGTGGCGACTGCGGAGGGTTCCCCCCGTTGAAGAATGTGGCGTCAGGCGACTGGCGTTCGCCGTAAGGCGTGGCGTTAGCCATAGGGCGAACCCGTAAGGGTCATTAGTTATTAGTCATTAGTGAGAATAAAATATAAGCAAAAATTATAAAAAATGAATTTTTATTTGGGAATAGACTTTGGCACGTCAGGTGCAAGAGCGGTGGTTGTTGACGAGCAAGGTTGTATTCAAGCGGAGGGGCGATTTCCCTTTGAGAAGTCAGAAGTATCTGAGTTGGCAAATTCTTGGCAGAAAGCTTTGTTTACCTTGCTTGAGCGAATTCCTCAAGAATTGCGGCGAGAAATAAGAGCAATTGCGATCAACGGTACGTCTTCCACAGTTCTACTGTGTGATGCTGCGGGGAAACCTGTAGACGCACCGCTGATGTACAACGACGCACGGGGAGCAGTGGTGATGGAGGAATTAAGAAGCATAGCACCTGCAAATCATACAGTATTAAGTGCTACTTCTAGTCTTGCTAAACTTCTGTGGATGTCGCAATTGCCATCTTTTGCTCAAGCCAGATATTTCCTGCATCAAGCAGACTGGTTAGCATTTCTGCTGCATGGGCAGTTGGGTATTACTGACTACCACAATGCTTTAAAGCTGGGTTATGACGTGGAAGAGTTGAAATACCCAGAATGGCTAGAAAACTTAAAAATAAAAATTCATCTACCAAAAGTCATAACTCCTGGAACTCCGATTGCAGAATTACGCTCTGAGATTGCAGATCAATTCGAGTTTCGTCGAGATTGCATGGTGTGTGCTGGGACAACTGACAGTATTGCAGCTTTTCTTGCTAGTGGTGCCAAACTCCCTGGTGAAGCAGTGACTTCGCTTGGTTCAACACTGGTGCTGAAGCTGTTGAGTCATACCCGCGTGGAAGATTCGAGGTACGGGATTTATAGCCATCGCTTCGGGGATTTGTGGCTGACTGGCGGTGCTTCCAATACAGGAGGTGCAGTGCTACAGCAATTTTTTACTAAAGCCGAATTAGAAAGCTTGAGTTGTGAAATTGATAGCTCAAAAGTTAGCGAGTTAGATTACTATCCCTTGTTGAAAGCTGGGGAACGCTTTCCGATAAATGACTCAAATTTATTGCCAAGACTGGAACCGCGTCCAACTAGCAACGTAGAATTTTTGCATGGGTTGCTAGAAAGCATTGCTCGGATAGAAGCCAGAGGGTATGAATTATTGCAAGAATTGGGAGCTGAGCGATTAACCCAAGTTTATACTGCTGGTGGTGGTGCGGTGAATCCTACATGGACGGCGATTAGGGAGCGGATTTTGCAAGTTCCTATGGTGCAGTCTGTGAATATGGAAGCGGCTTATGGGACGGCGCTATTGGCGATGAGGGGAGTGGGATAAATGAACCGCACCAGAGCGAATTTGCGGTGTGGATGTTCCTCCCGCAAAGTTCGCGGTGGGCGCAGAG
>NZ_CAWPKW010000259.1:0-3229 GCF_963888615.1 Brasilonema octagenarum UFV-OR1
CCAGCAGGAAGGGGTGCTCGCGAATCTCAACCGCTGGCGCGGGCAGTTGTCGCTGCCGCCGATGAAAGCGGCTCAGTTGTCGACCGACACCGAAACGGTGACGTTGCCCGACAATCACACCGCGGTCTTCGTGAACCTCGAAGGCAAAGGCAAACCGGGTGGCGGAATGGGTGGCCAGTTCGCCGGTGGACGCGGCGGCATGGAGCGTCCGTTTGCCACACCTTCGGCACCGGGCCCGGCAAGCGAAAGCGATCTGAAACTCACCGCGCCGGATCACTGGAAGCGTGGCCAGGTCGGCGGCATGCGGAAAGCCGCGCTGTCGATCGAGCAAGGCGATCTCAAGGGCGAAGTGACCATTATCGATCTCGCCCGCGCGGCCGGAGATCGGCTCGCCAATGTGAACCGCTGGTGCGGCCAGATCGGTTTGCCATCGTTCGACGCCGACAGCATCAAACCGGCGTTGAAGCCCATCGACGTCGGTTCGATCCAAGGTGATTACGTGGAACTGGTTTCCCCCGCGGAGTCGGAAAAAGGGCAGTCGATCCTCGGCGTGATTGTGGACAAAGGTGACAAGACGTGGTTCATCAAACTGCAGGCCCCGACGGCGCTCGCCCTGCAGGAAAAGGCGGCGTTTGAAACGTTCGTGAAGAGCGTGCAGCTGCCGTGATGAGCCGCAACTCGTTCCCATGCTCCGCGTGGGAACGGACGGTCGCGACGCTCTGCGTCGCTTGAGTGTGTCGATCGGTTTCAGGCGACGCGGAGCGTCGCGGCCAGGCATTCCCACGCGGAGCGTGGGAACGAGTAACAAGAGACGTTTCCATGTCGACCACGACTTTGAACGAAGACACCAACCAGTATCTGCGTGACGGTTCGGGCGTCGGGCCGCTGCTCAATGCCGTGCTGGCACCGCTGGCATCACTCAAATTCACCGTCGCCCTGCTGGCGATGTCGATCTTCATCATCCTCGCGGGGACGCTCGCGCAGGTGGAGAAAGACATCTGGCAGGTGATCGACGAATACTTCCGGACGCCGATCGCCGCAATTGACTTCAAGATCTTTCTGCCGCCGTCGTTCTGGAAGGCGTTCAGTTCGGCGCCGATGCCCGTGATTCCGTACAAATTCTGGTTCCCCGGCGGGCAACTCATCGGCACGTTAATGGCGGTCAATCTTCTCGCGGCTCACCTGATTCGGTTCAAAGTGCAGGCGAAAGGTTGGCCGCTCATCTCCGGGCTGCTGGTGATTCTCGCGGGGATCGTCCTCACCACGCTGGTGGTCACCACGGCGAACAATCCCGAAGGTCTGCAGGCGCAGCCGTGGTTAACGTATGACGTGCTGTGGTGGTGTCTCGCGGCGGCGGCCATCGTCGGGTATGGCGGCTTGATTGCCTACTGGGTGCGCAGCCCGTTCAACCGCGCCCAACTGGCATTGATCGGCAACGGTCTGCTGGTGGTGCTCGGTGCGGGAACGCTGTACCTCATCGGCATGCTTTTCCGTGGCGAACGGCTCAGCGATTCGGCCATGCGGATTCTCTGGCAACTGACGCAGGGTGGTGGCGTGGGGCTGCTGCTGCTCGTCGGCTGTTCGCTGGTCTTCAAGAAACGAGCCGGGGTGGTGCTGCTGCATGCGGGCATCGGCCTGATGATGTTCGGCGAACTCCTCGTCGGCCTCACCGCGATCGAAGGCCAGTTGCAGATGCAGGAAGGCGAAACGGTCAACTTCGTGCAGGACATCCGCACGATTGAACTCGCCGTTATCGATCGGTCCGATCCGAAAGCCGATCACGTCACTGTCATTCCGAAGAACGTCATCGAACGGGCCGTGCAGAACAAGACGGCGATCCGTGATGAACGATTGCCGTTCGAGATCGACATCAAGGAATTCCAGCAGAACTCCGCGCTGCGGAAGTTGCGCAAGGACGACAAAAATCTGGCGACGAAAGGCCACGGCCTCGAATACTTCGCCGAGAAAGTCCGCCCCGGCAGCGGAACCGACCAGGACAGCAAGGTCGATCTCTCCGCGGCCTATGTGGCCTTTCGTGACAAATCGGGAACGGAGTTAGGCACCTATCTGCTCGGCCTCATTTTCTCGGCTCAGAACGAGAATGAAACGATCACCGTCGGCGACAAAACGTATGATGTCGCGCTGCGGTTCAAACGGACCTACAAGCCGTACAAGTTCCAGCTCACCGATGTCCGCAAGGACGATTACATCGGCACCGACACCGCGAAGAATTACTCATCCGATGTCCGCCTGGTGGATGAATCCCGCAACGTGGACCGGAACGTCCACATCTGGATGAACAACCCGCTGCGGTTCGCCGGAGAGACGTTCTACCAGAGCGGTTACCATCGCGATCCGATGACGCAGATCGAAGGGACCACGCTGCAGGTGGTCACCAACACCGGGTGGATGATCCCGTATGTGTCGTGCATGATCGTCGCCATCGGGATGCTGGCTCACTTCCTGATCACACTGACCCGCTTCCTGAGCCGGGCCGATGCACCCACGATGCACTTCGTCGGCGGTCGCGGCACATTGATCTGTGGCGTCGCAACCTTCGCGATCTGTGCCGTAGGCGTGCTGATGACGTTCAGCCGCGCCTCCTCGTCCAAGGTGAAAGACGGCGAGTTCGATCTCAACGCCTTCGGTTCGCTCCCCGTCGTCGCCGATGGTCGGACCAAGCCGCTGGATACCGTCGCGCGGAGCAGTCTATTGGTGATCTCTTCGGGCAAGCAGACGTTCAACGATCACAACGATAAATCGCTCCCGGCGATCCGATGGCTGCTCGATGTGATGGCGAAGCCGGAAGCGTCCTTCAAACACAAGGTGTTCCGCATCGAGAATCCCGAAGTGCAGCAGTTGCTCGGTCTCGAATGGCGGGAACGGTTCCGTTATGCGCCGGAAGAGTTTCTGCCCAAGCTCGAAAAGCTGACGGAGCAGGCCGAACTGGCGCACAAGCAGGACAAGGCGAACGTCAGCGTGTACCAGGCGAAGATTCTGGAACTCGAAAAGAAGATCGGGATTCTCGACCTGCTGCTGCAATCGTTCCAGCCACCGAACATCCGACAGGAGAGTGCCCGGGAAGACCTGATGGCTGCGGTGCAGCGGCAGCAGGCGCTGCGACAACGGCATCCGCCGCTGGTGATTCCGCCGGAAGAAAAAGGCGGACAATGGGACACGTTCGCTTCGGGATGGACACGGAACCTGGTGAGCAGCACATTCCTCAACC
>NZ_CAWPKW010000260.1:0-48067 GCF_963888615.1 Brasilonema octagenarum UFV-OR1
TTTTAACGGACTTTGGCTATGAGCCTTGAACTTAAGTTCAAGGCGTACTAAAGTCGAGGTGTAAGATCTGAGTCAAACTCGTTTATTGTATTACTTGCGGCAGAGCAGCCCCAAGCGCATTTCCAGGTGGAACCTGGAAACGAGATTGTAATAACTTTTAAGTTCTCGTGCTATTCCACTCTTGTGCTGCATCCTCCACAGCTTTATCTACAGTCTTCTCACCCAGCATAGCCGCTTGCAAGTTCTCGTAAATTGCTTTTTGCAAAAGTTTTATATCCTTGAGCACTGGAGTTAATATCTCTGCCTTTTGCAGTTCTTGCGCACTCATCACTCGCGCCTTATCTAAAGTCGAAGCGTTGGCAGGTGCGTCTTTGAAGTAGCTATCAGCAAGGGACTTCGTTGTGGATGGGAGAACATTCGCGGCTTTGGCAAAACTGAGTTGGTTCTCGTCATTTGTCAGGAACAAGGCGAATTTGAGGGCGGCGTCGGGTTGTTTGCTGTCGCGAGGAATCACAACATTCATGACAGCGACATTTTTCTTGCCAGTTTCACCAGTGACTTGTGGTGCGATCGCAGAAACTTTAGCTATGCTTGGCGCATTTTTATTAATGTTATCCAGAAACTCTCCTCCAGAAAACAGGAACGCTGTTTCTCCAGCTTGGTACAAATCAACAGCACGACGATGTCCTTGTGTCAATGTTTCTTTGGGAATAAGTCCTTTTTTGTATAAGTCTACCCAATACTGAAACGCTGCTTTACCTTGTGGGGAGTTAAATGCTGCTTTACCTTCAGCATCCACTAAAGTTACTCCCATTTGTACCAAGGACTCTAACACCTCTGCAGCATCTTGGGGAACGAAGGTTACAAAAAAGGCATATTTACCAGTTTTGTCCTTAATTTGTTGAGCAGCCTGTGCTAATTCCGCGTAGGTGGCAGGTGCCTTATTGATACCTGCCTGTTTCAATAAATCAGTGTTATAAATGGTTAGTTGCGTGGTGAGGTACCAGGGAATCCCAAAACTCTTGTTATTGAGCGTGCTTGCTTGCCAGATGTTCGGTAAATAGGAGGAACGCACTTGTTTTGGGACTTTTGCATCTAAATCTAACCAGGCATTTCTTCCTGCAAGTTGGGAGGCAAAATCTGGATTGAGGTTCACAACATCAGGCGGTGTTTTTCCTGAAACGGCTGTTAAAATTTTGCTCTGCATTGCCGTCCAAGGCACGTCAACCCAACTCACTTTTATACCAGGGTTTTTTGACTCAAAAGATGTTATCAGGCTTTTAAAGTAGTCAGTAAATTGGGGTTGGAGTTGCATAGTCCAAAATTGAACATTTGCGATTCCTGATGATGCTTGTTTTGTGCTATTACCAACATTGCCTGTACCACAACTAACCATCCAACTGGTTAATACACCGACTAGTGCCCAAATAATTAGTTTTTTGAATTTTTGAATGCTAACCATCGTGCTTGTATTTTATTTAAGTCTATTGGGTTTAAGGTACTTATGAAACAATTGTGGAGATTATAAGCTAAAACAATTTCTTCGTCATGATATCAATCCTTAACAAAAAAGAACTCAGAACTCAGAACTCAGAATGAACTTCTGTACGACTGGGTGATGAGTAGAGGGGTTTAAATAACGAGAGTTAATGGCGGTGTCTACAATTGGTTTGGTGCTGCACCGATCCAAAAGATTGCTGAATTCTGCGTTCTGACAACTGAGTTCTTCTTCAATATCATTTCATTTTTAAATTTGCAATCCAACGAGCAAAACTGTAGTGAAGCTATTCAATAGTTTGTTTGGTAAATTCCAGAAAGGGGTTGGTATAGAACTGTCACCGCAACGTGTGAATTTAGTTCAACTGCGTAAGTTACGTCAAGGTTTGAAACTAGAAACATTAACATCGGTGTCTCTTCCTGAGGGGGTTTTCGTGAATAGTCAAATCGTTGACTCCCCAACAATGGCGCAATTTATTCAGCAAGCGTTAGCTGAAAGTAACATCAAAGCTTCTCGTGTTGCTACTGCTATACCGGGGCGAGAATCAATTATACGCACCATATCTGTGCCAGCGGAGTTAGATGATCAAGAACTACGCCACATGGTACTAAACCACGAAGCAGGTTTGTATTTACCTTTTCCTTGTGAAGAAGCGGATTTAGATTATCAGAAACTTGGGTACTTTGTAGATGATGACGGCATTGAAAAAATACAGATACTGTTAGTCGCTACACGAAAAGAAATTACTGATACATATATAAATACATTTGAACTAGCCGGATTGCGAATCGATGTTCTAGATATTAACATTTTTGCTTTGATTCGCACACTTCGTGAACAACTTCGAGAATTTGGTTCGCAAGAAGCAGTCGTACTCGTAGATATAGAATTTGATTGTACAGAAATAGCGATTATTGTTAACGGAATTCCACACTTTTTGCGTACAGTTCCTATTGGAATAGGTCTCATGCAAACTGTCTTCTCTGAAGCAATGAACTTACCTGTTTCACAAGAGATAGAACTGTTGTATGAAATATCTATTCCTTCAAGTAATATAAATGGAGGAAAAACGGACGCTGATGATGACATTCCTGAAATCAATCTAGGCGTAGTAGCATTGATGAAAGTGTTGGAAGAACTCACTGATGAACTGCGCCGTTCCATTGATTTTTATCTCAACCAAGATGAAAATTTGCAGGTAGCGCAGGTTATGCTGGCTGGACCTGGAGGCGGACTCAGACAACTTGATGATTTTTTGACACAACAATTGAATTTACCAACTTCTCAAATTGATCCAGTAGCAGCTTTGTCATTGCAAATTGATGAAGAGAAATACTCCTTAGTGGAACGTTCTGGATTGGGAATTGTGCTTGGTTTAGGAATGCGAGAGGCAGAATAACAATTCAAAATTCAAAATTCAAAGTTCACAAAAAATAAATATAAGACTCAGATTTTATTTTTGACGAAGCTAGGTACACTTTATGTTCCCTGTTCCCTGTTAAGCGTTCCCTATCTCTACGAGTCAATTCAGAAATAAAACCGGATTCCTATATAAATGTATAATATAGATATTAACTTTCTCAAAAACCGCAAAATTGAGAATAATTTTGAAGAGAAGCAACTAGGAATATCTCTACCTACAGGCAATTTAACACCAGTGTATATAGGACTAGTCGTTGGTCTATTGTTTCCAGCGTTGGTGGGAGTTGGTTGGTGGTTTGTGCAAAGTAAAAATACAGTATTAGAGCAGAACATCGCACAAATGGAACAGGAAAAGAAAAGATTAGAAGTAGAAATAGAAAGTGTTAATAAAATCCAAGTCGAAACAAGTAAAATTAAGCAGGAAACTCAAGCTTTAGTGAGTGTGTTTGACCAAATTCGTCCTTGGTCAGCTATGTTGCAAGATTTGCGCGATCGCATCCCAACAACAGTCCAAATTGATAGTATCAAACAAATCGCACCCACTACACCAACACAAGGACAATCAGCATCCAATCCTGCTGGAAGTTTAGAAATATCTGGGTTTGCTCGTTCCTTTAGCGATGTCAACGATTTCACGTTGACTTTACAACAATCTCGTTTCTTCAAAGCTGCACAAACAAAAATTATCACAGCAGAATTAGTAGATGCACCCATACAACCAGGTACTACATCTGCAACAAGCTTACAAATGAAACCACCCCAAATAGTCAAATACACAATTCAATCTAGTCTGAGTGATATTCCCGCTTCTGAATTCATTCGTGAATTAGAGCAAAAAGGCACAGTAGGACTTGTGACTCGGATTCGCAGTATGCAACAGACAGGAGTCATTCCAAGATGACGGTGGGTGATGATTTCGATTTTGTAGAAGACACGCAATTTGAGACAACTTCCTCAAGTTATCCTGTTGCTTTTGGCATCACCTTAACACCAAAAGTGATCGGTCTTATTTTAGGAGTTTTAGGACTTGCGGGAGCAGCTTATATGCTGATGAATTTCGTGATGCCAGCATGGGATAATTTTCAACAGCAGCAAACAAAACAGAACGAATTACAGCAAAGTATTGACCAAAAGAAAACTTATATTAAACAAATTGACAAAGTTCAACAGGAGCAAGCGCTTGCTAAACAGCAACAAATCCAGGTTTTAGCTTTATTTGCTAACGAGAAAACTTTGGATACTTTACTACTAGATTTGAATCGCTTGGTTGAGTCTAGCAACACTCAAGTTTCTGCTGATGCAGTCAAAGCTAAACTGAAGAAATATGTGCCGACTGGAAAAGCTGAACCCATTACTGATGGTAGTTTTGGTTCATTGGTGAATGGGAAACTAAAACGCAGTAGTATCAATATTGAAATTATCGGAACTTACGAACAAACACAATTGATTTTCCGCAATATAGAGCGGTTACAGCCTTTGTTAATTGTGAAAGACTATCAATCAAGTTTGGTTCCAGAACCCACAACTCAACAGGATAAAGTTATAGTGCGGGGTGTTCAAGCAACACTTATTAGTACATCTTTTCAATTACAGGCATTAATGCCACTGAGTCATGAGGAAGTAGCTGTAGTGAAAGCAGTGAAATCAAATATTAAGTAGTATTTAGCGGCATTTCGCTTATATTCATTGCCGCTTTGAGGCGATCGCGTCGATAATAAAGTGCTGTATCAGTCCGCAAATAATCATCTACTTAAATCCCTTACTCTAAACTTCAAAGCTGAATTATCAACGCTAAAACTTGATGGACACTGAACCTGTAACAGCTAAGGGAGAACCTTGAAGCACATTAGCAGCGTTTCCAACAGACACAACATATCTTGTATCGAATAAGTTCTCAATCCCTAAGCGGAATATGAGGTGATTCACCGTATATGCAGCCCCTAAATCTACCCGCACATAGCTAGGCACTTCAAAAGAATTAGCGCTGTCTCCTTGTCTTTCACTTACATAAATTAGACCACTACTGAGGCTAAGTCCTCTCAAAGCACCTTTAGTAAAGTTATACTTTGCATAAATTCCTAAACTATTGCTAGGAGAATTAATAAACGTGTTCCCGTGCAAGCCTTCGGAATTCTTATTAATTTTAGTATCCAATAGCGTGTAAGCTGCTATCAGGCTCAAGTTATCCGTTACTTTACCTGCTGCTTGCAGTTCTAAGCCGCGACTGCGAACCTCACCAACGAGGATGCTGAAATCTGGATTATTTGGATCAGGTTCTGCAATGTTGGTTTGAGTGAGGTCGAAAAGGGCACCAGTGATGCTGAGTTGATTATTCAGCAGGTTAACTTTGGTGCCAATTTCGTATTGGGTTGCCGTTTTGGGTTCGAGCAAGCTACCATCTGCACGTCTACCATCGTTTGGCTCAGTTGAGCGACTAAAACTGGCGTACACAGAAGCAGAATCTGTGAAATTATAGACTAATCCTACAGTAGGAGAAATAAAAGTTGTCTGTGCATTTGTTTCAACAATTGTGGGATTTGCAGGCTTAAACTTGGACTTAAATGAGCCATAACGTAAACCCGCAAGAACACGAAATTGCCCAAGTTTCATGAAATCTTGTATGTAAATACCATATTGTTTGTTGCTATAAAACTGGTTACCTAAATTAAAGTTAGGAAGTGGTTCGTTAAAAACAGGATTGAGTGGGTCAATAGAACCAACAATCAAATTGCTGATGTTTAAAATTGTGTCAGCTTTGAAGGTATTGTACTCAAAACCGACCAGTTGTTTGTGTTCCGATGCGCCTATTTTGAAATTGCCTCGTAACTCAGCCTTCAAATCTCCTTGAGTATAACTTTCTGTGAGTGGTCGGGTTATAAACCTTAACCTGTCTTGATTAAACACTGCAGCAGAGAAAATATCTAAATCTCGGTTGATGTCAATATACTGACCACTGAGATTGATCGACCAATTTTTGGTTAATGGTTGGTCAATATAGGTACTTACCCGATAGTTATCCCGTTGACTACGATCGCGCGGATCAACGTAGCTGCGATCGTAAAGAAATTTGTTTTTAAAAAACTTGATTCCGGAATTAAAGTTTAGCTCTTGCTGAAAATAATCAGCTTCAAGTGTTACAGAACCACCATTGCCAGTTAACCATGTAAGCGTTGACGCAATTAAAAGACGGTTGTCCTCAACGTTATCGTAAAACGAATCAGCATCTTGAGCCGCTCCTACAAACCGATAAAGCAATGTCTTCTCTGTATTTAGTGGACCTGTAAAATCGACTTCTCCACGGTAGGAATTAAAGCTACCTGCCTGAAAAGTAATATTATTACTTGATGTTGCTTGGGGCTTTTTCGTGATGTAGTTGACCACGCCTCCAGGTGCGCCTGTTCCATACAGCAAGGAAGAAAGTCCTTTGAGAATTTCAATCCGGTCTACATTTGCCAGGTCTCGAATCACAAAACGTCGGCTATCTCGTAAACCATTGATGTAAATTTGTCTGGCAACACTAAAGCCCCGAATCGTAAATTCAGGGACATTACCTCCCTGATTATCATCTGCTTCTGACCCTCTGCTGACACCAGGGATAAAGGGGATCAAGTCTTCTCCACGCTTTGGAGTCGTATCATCGATCAATTCTCTTGTAATTACTCCAATAGAGGCAGGAGTTTCCAGAAGAGGAATATCTAATCTTGTACCAGTGTTCGCGTCAGGTACTCGATACCCATCTTGCTTCCCTGTTACCACCAATTCAATTGGGTTATCCTGTTGTGCGGCTGGCTTATCTTGCTGCGTCTGGGTTGCTGGCTTTTTAGTAGTTTGCGGGGTCTCTGGTTGTGTCATAGTAGCACTTCTGCCCACGCCAAAAACCAACCCGACATTATCATCAAACAACTCAACCACAGGCAAAGCTTTCTCACCAACCACCGTCACCCGCACAGTATTTGCATCAACATTCGTTACTGTTATTTCTATAATCCCCGCAAGGGGTTTTTCGGAACGAAAGGTGAAAGCATCTGGTGAGGGTAATCGCAACTGTCCGCCCGTAATATCGGCAATAAAATTATTACCTGTACTGCGATTAACAACTTGCAGCTGATCCTTTTGGGTTGTTTCTAAGATTACCTCTAAACCTTTGTCTGTGGGATTTGCTTTTACACCTGTAATTAGTACAGTACCTCTGTGTTGCCCCCTTTGCTCTGGAGAGACATTCCTGGGGGCTGGATTCGGGGAGTTGGTTGGTGTTGCTCGCGCCTGTACTAACATAGCTGCACTGGTCGCGGGAAGTTCTATTTCGCTGAGTTGGGGAATATTCTTACTTGGTTTATCCGACTTGACCCGACTGAAAGAATTTGCTATTTGAGATTGGAATTGCCCAGGTTTTCCGGAACTCGAAACAGATACCGGAGATTTGCTCTGGACATCTTTCACTACAAAATTATTTTCTAGAACTTTTCCTACTGTCTGGGTAGAAGGTTGGACTATTCCATTCTCCCGTACTTCCTCACCTTTTGCGGGAGTACCAATTAAAACAATAATCCCGCTTATAAGCAGAAAGCTTTGAAATAGTTTATCTCTTTTCATTTATTACCGTTACCCATCCCTCTCCCAATTGTTTTGGATGTTTCCAGGTAATATCCAAATCATCGGTTAGATCACTGTACTGCTGCGTCTGATCCACTTCTTCAAACAATTCACAAGAGGCTTGGTGTGAGAGTGCGATCGCCATATCAATCTGCCAATTCAGCTAAAATGCTTAAATTAATGATAAATTTAGCATAACCATACAGAGTTTAATTACAAAACTCTCCAGTAAAACAGTTGCAGTTGCAGTGATTGCACCCCAAAACCAAACAGAACTTGTCAATAAGAAAATTTTTACTATAGTGTTATCAGAAAGCTACTTTGGTTGCTAGCGTCCTTGTTGCGTAGGCGCAGGTTGCACTTCCACAAAGCTCAGTGACCGTCGTAGACATCGCTGTTTGGTCAAAGTCACATCTAAGACCACTGGAAAACTAGCGATCGCTTGTTAATCGAATAGCGATCGCCATAAGTTATGAGCAACAAAGTGAGCTAGTTAAAACTCCCAACTGATGGAGCCAGTAATGATAAACGGCTCACCTCTGTTGATATAATTTCTGCCATAGGCGGAACTGGCGTAGTCTATATCAAATAGATTACGGACGTTGAGTGCGGCCTGGAAGCGATCGCGACGGTAGTAAAGGGCTGCATCAGTACGCAAGTAATCCTTTATCTGAAACGAGTTAGCTAAATCACCCTGTCTCTCGCCTACATAAAATAGCCCAAAACCAAATCCTAACCCTTGCAGAGTGCCCTGCTGAATCTGATATGTAGTCCAAAGGCTTGCTTGATTTGTAGGTACATTATTGAGTCGATTACCAACGGGAGTAGTAGTATCCTTGGTGACTTCTGCATCAGTGTAAGCGTAGGCAGCAATCACCTTCCACCCAGGTAGAATCTCACCTGCAACATCTAACTCAATCCCTTGGCTGCGTTGCTCTCCAGTCTGAATCGAAAACACGGGGTTGTTTGGATCGGTCGTTGCCACGTTAGTCTTAGTGAGATGATAAGCCGCTAAAGTTGTGGAGAGCTTACCCTCTAGCCAATCTGCTTTGATGCCAACTTCGTACTGAGTGCCTTTGGTGGGATCAAAGGGTTGAGTAGCGGAATTAAAGAAGGTTTGGGCGCGAAATGAGCGACTGTAGCTGGCATAGAGAGAAATCGTATCACTGGGCTGATAGACTAAACCGATCCGAGGACTAAAAGCTCCAGCATTTCTTTCTGGCTCATCTGTGGTATTTCCCAGTGAGCCAAAATCACCAATTTCAAATGTGCTAGAAACCCAATCATAACGACCACCAATCAGCAGTTTGAAATTTTCAGCAAACGTAACTTGATCCTGAAGATAGATTCCATAGGAACGCACCCGGTTTTGAAATTTGAGAAATGGATCATAAGTTGGCTCTGGAACATCATAATTGGGGTTGTTCAGGTCAAGAAGGGGTAAATTGGTATTAAACAGCCCCTGGTAAGTATCAGTATAATCATTGACATCAAAGCCAATCAGCAGTTGATGGGAAATTGATCCTGTTTTGAACTTGCCTAATAAATCGATTTGTCCGAAGTAGTTATCATAGCCATAGTCCAAATCGTAGGACTCTACTGTGGCAAAGCGATCGCCCGTCACATTGGTTGTATAAGTTTGGGTTTGTATGAGTTTAGAAAGTAGCCCCGCAAAATTATTCCGAACTTGCCAGTTGTCATTAAATTTGTGAGTTAAAGTGTAGCCAAATCTTTGGGCGGACTGTTCGCTATCAGTGAAGTTGGGGTAACTAGTATAGAGATTTCGTGGAGTTAGACGATTATCACTCAGTAGCAAACCACTACTCACAGCAGGATCGGCAACAAATTTAGTGTACTCATAGTACACATTTAACTCTGTATTATCCCTTAGTTCCCAAGTGATTGAGGGTGCTACTGTCACCTCATTCTTCTCGACGAAATCTTGAATATTGCCTTCACCTTTATAACCAGCGATTAAGCGGTACAGTAGATCACGCTTGGTCGTCAATTGGCCTGATAAATCGATAGTTGGTTGGTAGAATCCGTAGTTTCCCACCTCCAACCCAATACTGTAAAAAGGTTGACTCAGGGGTTTTTTCGTGGTGACATTGACAATTCCACCAGGTTCTGTGTCTCCAAAAAGCACAGAAGCGGGGCCTTTCACAACTTCCACTTGCTCAATTGTGCCAATGGGACTGCTGAGGATGTATGTATTAGGCGCATCTCGATAGCGATTGCGAAAGTTACCTGATTGCTCAAATCCTCGGATGAATCTGCTGGATGCGGATGAACCAGCTCGGTTGCCACCATCTATCACACCAGCGACAGTTTCCACTGCTTCCGTTAGGTTTCTCACCTTGCGATCGCGCAATACTTCCTGCGGTACAACCTGAATCGACTGCGGAATATCCCGTAATGGTGTATCTGTCTTCGTTGCAGTACTTGCATTCGGTACTCGATACCCATCCCGTTCCCCCGTCACCACCAACTCAATCGCGTCATCCTGTTGCGCTGCTGGTTGCTGTTGCGGTGCAGGGAGTGCAGGTGTTTGGGGTGGCTGCGTTGCTGTTACCTGTGATACTACCCCAAAAACCAAACCCGCATTATCATCAAATAACTCAACTGTAGGTAAAGCTTTCTCACCCACCACCGTGACTCGCACAGTATTTGCATCAATATTCTGTACTGTTATTTCAGTAATTTCCGCAAGTGGTTTTTCGGAACGAAACGTAAAAGCTTTGCCTGACGGTAAACGCAACTGCCCACCAGATAAATCGGCAATAAAATTATTACCTGTACTGCGATTTGTAACTTGTAGTCGAGTTCCTTGGGTTGTCTCTAAAATTACCTCCACACCTTTGTCTGTAGGATTTGCTTTAATCCCCGTGACGTGATTGCTACAACTGAACCTGGTTGGGTAGGAGGGTTGTTTGGTGTTGGCGACTGTACCAGCATTTGAGCGCTATTAGCGGGAAGTTTGATTTCACTCAGTTGGGAAATATTTTTACTTGCTTCATCCGACTTTGCTCTTTGCGGTAAACTTGCACTTTGAGACCGTTTGAGTTGGGGTTTCCTGGAACGAAGGACACCAACTGGAGATTTGGCGATGACTACGCCCGGCTTCGGCAACGCAAATTCTTTATCTGTAACTGCAACCTTTTCATCTATTTGATCGCTACTTTCTTGTGCCTTTGCTGGTTGAGCTACCAGCACTAATAAAGCACCCATTAAAGATAAGCACTGTAGCTGATTCAACATTGCTCACACCACACTGAAAAATACTCTCAATTACTCTATAACTTTGTTCAGTCCAGAGGAATAGAGTTTTGATCGCTAGACGGAATTTTTTTGATCGCTAGACGGAATTTTTTCGTTGCTTTTTGTATTCTTTGGGATTTAGTCCAAATTTCTCTCGGAATGCAGCCGCAAAATAACCCCGATTAGCAAATCCCACCAGCCGCGAAACTTCCGTCGTACTTATATCTTCCGTTTCCAGTAGTTGGCGGGCTTGTTCTAAGCGATAATCACGCAAGTAGCTAAATACTGTCTTACCAAACACTTGACGAAATTCACGCTTGAGGGTGCATTCGTTTAGTCCTGCTTGCCTTGCCAACTCGCCCAATGAAAGCGGATGATCTAAATTCTGTAATAAAATTTCTCTAGCATGATAGATGCGATCGCGTCGCTCTGGCTCTAAACTAACACTTTGTATTTGCCCTTTGTAAATTTCTGCCTCTTGCTCTAGTACCAATGCCACTACTTCCAGTACTTTTCCTTGCAAACACATCCGTTTAGTAATACCCTGATAGGGACAGCGTAAAATTTGCCACAACATACGCTTCATCATAGGTGTTATACTTCCACAGCGCGTGTAGTGTTCTTGATCGGGTTTACGAATCAAATGGCAAAATTGGGCAGGAAGCTGTCCTTGGAAGTTGCCAATGAAAGAATGTAGCACCTCTGGTTGCATAGAGACTGTTACTTCCAAAACATAATCGCTGTGAACACTATCTATTGTGTCTTTGGGGGCTATGCCGCTACCATAAAGCACGTACTGATGGTCACCCACCTCAGTATATTTATCCTTGTGTTGTCCACAGAGATGGAAGTGAAAATCTAACCAGCTTTCCCGTTCTGGGCGAATAATAAGCAGGCGATTGCACCATCGAGAATTATCAATGTGTAGTTCCAGCCCTTCCCTTAGTATAATTTTTCTTGAATAGCCATGTCCCACAAGCATAGGCGTTAGCTGCACCATATCTAGCTCGTCATCGGGATCTAATTGATAGCAATCTTCAACAGTTTCATCATATAAATCGTCGAAGGCTTCCTCTGAGATGCTGATCGTCAAGTTGCTTCACTTATAAAAAGATTTAATTAAGAAACTATATCATTATTTGCTAATTTCCGAAAACGATACGGCGGGGAAAAAGGCGATCGCTCGCAACTTCCACTATGTATACTTGGGAACAGTCGCAGATCTTCAAAATTATCCAGACTACAAAACATCCGTCTGGGATTTATTTGAATTAGAAAAAGCTGTGTATCAGTTGAAGAAACGATCGCTTGCACTGAAATAGCTGATACCAATAAATCGTTCTGAGGTTCCTCATTCGTCTGTAAATCGCGCCTTGAGGTAGCTTAACCATTACTCAAGCATTTGCTCAATGACTGACAATGGCAAAAATAGTTCTAAAGACGCATCTTCCAAGCTGACAAAACCATAGCCAGAGTAGTAGGTTTTTGCACTTTCATCTTTTGCATCAACAAATAAACCAATGCTTCCCGCATTTTCTGCAACAATTAAGGCACGCTGCATTGCTTCAATCATCAAAACTTCTCCAATTCCTTGTCGCTGATAGGCTTGATCGACTGCTAATCTTGCCAGCTTGACACCAGGAACTTTTGAAGGATATTTCTTAAAAAATTTCGCGCTCAAATTGTCTACGCGCACTTCACACAATGTTAATGTGAAGAAACTAATTATCGCCTCTGGCTGCTCTGTATTAACTAGAACGAAAGTACGGGAAACACCTTTTTGGATATGCTGTCTTGCTGTTTGTTTAAGGAATTGATTTAATGCTTCATTGCCACAGTTAAAGCTATCGCGGTCATGCTGCTTACCTAATAATTCAATGACTATCACTGAAAAATTCCTTGTGCTTTTTCAAGGCTGCTTTTAACTTGGCATTCGGTACAGGAGGATTCTCAATTAGGCTAAATACCGTATCAGCATCATTTTGTGACAAAATAATCACTCGTTCATCTTCTATGATTTTTTTTGCTTCTTTCAACGCTGCCTGAATCATAAACTGATTCAAGGTAGCACCTGATAATTCTGCTGCTCTTTCTAGAGTTTCTTGAATACTCACAGCAATTCTCGCTGTTATCCGAACTGTATTTTTGTGACTATTACACATGGAGATAATCGTGTGATGTTCTCCTAATTTTAACTTATTGGTGTCATTTTGGCACCAATAAGTTACGAGTGGGATTTCGGGAGCATTTAGCACAAACAGCCCATCAATCTCGAACTTCGGTTCCTTGAGTGCGACACAATCAAATCAATACTCGTTTAATAGTAATTCACTTTTGCAAGAAGTTTATTCCCTACTTACCCACCAATGGCAACAACAAAGTCACAAAATAATAAACCAAAGGAGCCGTGAAAATATAACTATCCGTACGATCCAAGATACCTCCATGACCAGGAATTAACTGCCCTGAATCCTTTACCCCAGCATCACGCTTGAGCATAGATTCGGTCAAATCACCCAATAAACTAGCAATACCAATCAGCAAACCTAATGCGACACCAGTAAAAACGAACTTAGGCCAATTGAGATAATATGCTGTGACGACAGCGACGATAACACTGCCAGCAATACCAAAAACCGCTCCTTCGACTGTTTTTTTCGGACTGATATTTGATAAAGGCGTTTTCCCAAAAAATTTCCCAAAAAAGTAAGCACCAATGTCAGCGGCCCAAATACACATAAATGTGAGTGCTGTTCCGGTCAGACCTTGGGGTAATGCGCTAAAATTTCCGTTGACTATATTTGTCCAAATTATGGACAGGTAATCACTCACAGGTAGATTGCTGATAGTCGCACTGTCGAGCGATCGCAACCGCACCCAATAACTCGGCAGATACCCTGTGTAAAATAGTCCTAAAATGGAAGCGGCAATATCCGCTATTGTTGCCATTTTTGGCTGAAACAGCAGGTAAAAACAAATAAAAGTGCCAGCCAGTGGCATTACGGCATCAGCCAAGTTCCGATCTAAAGTGCAAATAATGAGCAAGACTTGACTGACAAACATGGTGGTTTTAGCAGTAGGAGCTATGCCTTTTGCTCGCACCAAATCAAAATATTCTAGTTGACCTAGAAAGACAATAACCGCAAATAAAAGAGTATAAGGCCATCCACCCAAAAGAGTGGCGCTCAAAGCAAGGGCTATTGCAACAATTCCACTAAAAATCCGAGACCAGGGCATGGGCAAAAGAACGAAAAAGTCAAGAGTTAAAAAAGAAAAATGAAGATTGAAGAAATTTTGCATCTTCGTTTCTTCGTACTTCTTTGTTCGATGATTCTGTTTTCTAGTCTAGTTTCTCACCACTGAGAATAAAAATGGGATTAACCGCAGTAAAAGTCGCAGAAGAACCTCGCGTTTCTAAACGGTTCACAGCCGACTGGATGACTTCAACATTTCTCGCTTGCAGTTGGGCAAAGCTTTGAGAAATAGCATACAGACTTTCTAGATTAGCAGCTGTAGCGACAACTCGACCTGAGGGTTGCAAGTAATGCCACGCTGCCTTCATAATTTCTTGAATGGGATGTCCTCCTTCAATACAAACACGATCAGGAGCAAGTTTTAAGTTATGTAAACACTCAGGAGCGCTCCCTTCAATGACTTCGACATTTTTTACCTCAAAGCGATCGCAATTGTGGCGGATCAAGTTGGCGACTTCTTCATCTCGTTCTACAGCAAAGATCTGTCCTCTTGGGCACAGTAACCCCACTTCTATTGGAATCGTTCCTGTACCTGCACCAATATCCCATAACACAGTGTTGGGTAAAAGACGCAGTTGGGCAAGCAACAGCAGTCGAATTTCTCGCTTGCTGAGGGGAATTCCTGGCAAGCGTTCAAATAAATCATCTGGAATACCAGGAGTAATATAAGGCCAAAGTTGGCAGGGCATAGACATATTCACCCATTCGCTTATTCAAAATTAAAAAAAAGATATGTATCTAGCTAGGTTAGGTAAATAGAATAAATAAAAAGGCTTTAAATTTATATCCATAAGTAATCGTAATGAATGCTCAAGTATTAGGCGATCGCTACGAAGTACAGCAGCAATTAGGGAAAAAGACTGGGCGACGGACGCTTTTAGCTCGTGATCTTCTGACAAACGAAATGGTGGTTGTCAAGTTACTGTCTTTTAGCAGTGACTTTGAGTGGGATGATCTCAAGCTGTTTGAGCGAGAAGCTGAAACTCTAAAGAAGATAGCACATCCGTGTATTCCTCGCTATTTAGACTATTTTGAGATAAATTCATCAAATATCAAAGGGTTTGCTCTCGTACAAACTTATATACCAGCACAAACCTTAGAACAATACATCAAAGCTGGACGTACTTTTACAGAACCAGAAGTTAAACAGATAGCTAAAGCACTTTTAAAAATTCTCATCTACTTACACGAGCAAAAACCTCCTACAATCCACCGAGATATTAAGCCTAGTAATATTTTGCTGACAAATCGCTCTGGCAATAGTGTCGGTGAAATCTACTTGGTAGATTTTGGCTCAGTGCAGACTGTAGCCGCAGGTGAAGGCGGGACAATAACTGTAGTCGGAACTTATGGCTACATGCCACAAGAGCAATTTGGTGGACGTACGGTTCCGGCATCTGATCTCTACAGCTTGGGTGCGACTTTAATTTACTTAGTCACGGGGATACAACCAGCAGATTTACCTCAAAAGGACTTACGGATTCAATTTGAGCAAACGGCAATTCTGAGTCCTATTTTAACTGAGTGGTTACGCTGGATGAGCGAACCTAGTTTAGAACGACGGTTAAGTTCTGCGCGTGAAGCACTAGCAGCTTTAGAACATCCACTACTTTTACAACAACAGCACTCAGAAGAAATGCTCCTTACAGACAGGAAGAGAGGGAGTTGGTATTGGGATGGTCAACATTGGATTACTAAAGATCAAGAAGTTTCGCAAAAGCTTAACACCAAAAGTGAGTCTGGACGTCATAGTTTAACCATTAAAATGACGAAACCAGCAGGAAGCAAAATCACACTCAAGCAAGATGAAAATTCTTTTGATCTTCTGATTCCACCAACTGGTTTTCAGCCGTCGATGACGTTCATGGTTTTGTTTGCTATTTCTTGGAATACTTTTATTCTTTTTTGGACAATCTGCGCCCTTGCAGCACCTTTTCCAATAAACATACCCTTTGCTTTATTCTCGCTTCCTTTTTGGGGTGCTGGTTTTCAGATGTTGTCTTCGATTTTATTTCCTTTGTGCAGAAGGACTCGACTTCGTTTAAATCGGGAAAAAATTGCCTTCGTCTGGGATTTTTTTGGCTTGAAATTCAATCGTGTTGCTTCAGCACCAACACAGGATATCACTAAGTTAGTATACTCACCGAAGACCTTTCAAATAGATTCTCAGGGTAAGAGAGTTGACATTTTACCTCAGTTGATAATTTGGGCCGGAGTGCGTAAATATCAGCTTGGTGGTGGTCATGGTCCTATAAAATCTGAACCGGAAATTGAATGGCTTGCTCATGAATTAAGTGATTGGTTGGGTTTACCTTTGACGCAAGAATGAAAATAGTACGAAGTGAGGCAGATCAGGAGTAGATCACAAGCTTCGTACAGTTAATCTTAAACGTTAAGAGTTAAGTGTTCGGGTATTCCCTGTTCCCTATTCCCTGCAATGCATTGCGCCGCCCTGAGCACTTCGATAAACTCAGTGTAAAACTTGTCGTAAGCGCAAGCGCACGCCGTGCCGCAGGCTCAGGACTCAGGGAGCGTGGTCGTTGTGTTCCCTAGCTCAACCAGTTCGCTCATAAACCAAACCAAATTCCTATACTTATGCATTAAAATTTTAAAAAATATAACGTTTAATTGCGGTATCGTAAAAAAATAAGTTTGGTTCTCGTGAGTCAAGCTATGAGCCACTCTGATATTACCCCTACCCAAGCTACTAACCTGATTCACCACGAACCAATTTACCTGCCTACTTCAATTCAGCCTCATGGCGTACTGCTGGGGCTTAGTTCTCAGCTCGAAATTGGATGGCTGAGCAATAATACTCAAGATTTATTAGGTAAACAGCCACGCGAATTACTCAATCAACCCCTCAGCACTCTGCTTAATGCAGAACAAGTCAAAGCTATTGAGCAGTTTTGCCAACACCAGGAAAGTAGCGTTTATTCTTTCAAGCTGTCTATCCAAACTTCAAAGGGTGAGCAATATTTTGATGCGATCGCTCATCGTACGCAAAGTACTGTGATTCTTGAGCTAGAACCAACTGATTCTATCAACCAGATCAGCTTTTTGAACTTCCATGCCTTGGTGCAAGAGGCGATCGCCAAAATGCGAACGACATCGAACCTCACAGATTTTTTGCATCTGGTTGTATCCGAAGTGCAAAAAGTCACAAAATTTGATCGGGTCATGGTCTACCAATTCGATCAAATGGGAGCAGGTTCCGTAGTTGCCGAAGTTAAACGTTCGGATTTATCACCTTATTTGGGACTACACTATCCAGCTACAGATATCCCCCAGCAAGCTAGGGAGTTGTATCAGCGCTGTCTGCTTCGATTCATTCCTGATATGAATGCTCAACCTGTCGAGCTTCTGGCAGTTGAAAATCCCGAAACGCATTCTACACCTGTTGATTTAAACTTGTCTGTACTTCGGAGTACTCATCCTTGCTGTGTTGAATATCATCAAAACATGGGTGTAACAGCTATCCTGGTGATAGCGCTTATTAAGGAACAAAAACTTTGGGGACTCATTTCTTGCCATCATCAAGCACCAAAGCATATTCCTTACGAAGTGCGGAAAATGTGCGAATTTTTAGGACAGATTGTGTCCTTAGAATTAGAACACAAAGTCAATCAGTCTGAATTAGACTATAAAATCAAGCTTCAATCGCTACAGGCAGATTTCATAGAGTCCATATCTAAAGCAGATAACTTTAGAGAAGCGCTTATTTACCCTGAGCCTCGCTTACTGGATATTGTCAATGCTCAAGGAGCTGCAGTTTGTTTAGATAATGACATTACGCTTGTAGGTGCAACACCAACAATTGAGGAAGTTCGCGCCCTTATTGAATGGGTAGACACCCAGATCACTGACAATCTCTTTTCCACGGATTCTCTGCCCAAGCTTTATCCAGAGGCTGTTGCTTTTAAAGATACTGCAAGTGGTTTGCTAGTGTTGCGAATTTCTAAACTTCGGCGCTATTACATCCTTTGGTTTCGTCCTGAAGTTACCCAAACGGTAAACTGGGCAGGTCAACCTAATGAACCAATTCAGGTTAATCCTGATGGTAGCTTTACCCTTTGTCCGCGAGTATCCTTTGAACTGTGGCAAGAAACGGTTCGATTGACTTCGTTCTGTTGGAAATCGTGTGAAGTTGAGAGTGCGATCGCTCTTAGAAATGCAATTGTGGGCATTGTACTTTCTAAGGCAGATGAGTTAGCCAAAATCAATCAAGACTTAGAGCGCAGCAACCGCGATCTCGCTTCTTTTGCCTTCGCCGCTTCTCATGATTTAAAGGAACCTTTGCGGGGCATTTACAACTACTCAAATGTCTTGCTGGAAGATTACGCTCAACTACTGGATGAGGATGGAATGGAGTACCTAAACACCGTGGTATCCTTGTCCGTACGCATGGAAACTCTGATTAATTCACTTCTGAGACTTTCTCTGTTGGGGCAAGGTCAACTGAACCTACAAGCAACTGACCTCAACAACTTGCTTTGTCAAGTAATTGATGTTGTACGTGCTAGCCGAACACCCGCTCAGTTAGATATTCGCATCCCTAGACTAATGCCCACGATTCAATGTGAGCCAGTTCTCGTTAGCGAAGTCTTTAGTAACTTGATTATTAATGCGTTTAAATACAATGATAAGCAAGACAAATGGGTTGAAATTGGTTATTTGGATATTCATCAGCAACCAGAAAAGAGATTGCAACAACTGCAACCGCAAACTTCAGCACCTTATGTCTTTTATGTACAGGATAACGGTATCGGTATTCCAGAACATCACTACCAAACTATTTTCCGACTCTTTAAGCGGCTCCACTCTCAAGAAAAGTATGGTGGAGGTACAGGTGCGGGGTTAGCTATTTCTAAGAAGATTGTTGAGCGTCACGGTGGTCTTATCTGGGTTGAATCGTGTGTTGGTATTGGTTCAGCCTTATACTTCACGCTATAATAGATGAAAATAACATTACAAAATATTTCTTTTTAATACGATTTGTAAAGAAAACCAATGATCACAAAACTCAATGAACCACTGCTGGTTGTTGAGGACAGCAATGAGGATTTTAGGATGCTACAACGCCTAATGCGGCGAATGGCTGTCTCAAACCCCATATATCGCTGTACGAATGGGGATGAGGTTTTAGAGTTTCTCTATAAAGAAGGGAATTATCAAGACCCTGACTTAGCACCAAGACCTTGTGTTATCTTGCTTGACCTCAATTTGCCAGGGATAGATGGTCGTGACATCTTAGAACGGCTGAAGCAAGATAACAGCTTTAGGGAAATCCCCATTATTGTTTTCACCACATCATCTAATCCAAAAGATATCGAACTTTGCTACCAAAAAGGTGCAAACGGCTATCTCATCAAGCCAATGGATACTCAAGAACTGCAAAAGACAGTCCAGGCATTTGTAGGTTACTGGTTGGAGGTAAATACTCGCCCAAGTGTGGGTTAATAGCACAGATCTTATACTAAATATGCTGTCATTTGTGGTAATAAGTGAGACTAGCGAGAGTGGCAACCAACTCCACCGGATCAAACGGTTGGGCTAAATGAACTTGAAACCCCTCTTTAATAACTCGTGAACCCTCCAAATTATTATTGGTTAGCGCTATAGCCGGAATTTTTACGCCTTGCTGGTCTGAAAGATTTCTTACCTGACGAATCAGAGTATAACTGTCTTCGCCTAATGCTCCAATATCAACGACTAGCGCTTGTGGTGGATCTTGAAGCAATTCGAGTGCTGCATTAGCTGATGTAACTGCAATTACGTGGACATTACGTTCTTCAAGCACTGTGCGTAGGCGATAGCGCACCTCAGCCTCAGCCGCCATGACTAATATTCGTAAGCCTTTTAGCCGGAGATAGCCGAACTCGTACTCTGATCTATGGCTCTTACCCCAGTCACACATCAATTCTGTGATTGGTCGAATCGTCTCACCGTATGGTGTGAGCGAGTATTCAACGCGAGGCGGAGTCTCAGGGTAAGTTTCTCGACGAATCAGCCCATCTCGTTCCAGTTCACGTAACTGTTGCGTCAAAACCTTTTGAGTAATTCCAGGAATCAAAAGTTTCAATTCTCCAAACCGCTTTGCATCTCGTCTTAGCCACCACAAGATGACACACTTCCATTTGCCGCCAATCACCTCAAGGGTTACTTGGACAGGGCAAGTATATTCTGTTCCCAACTGTGATGCTCTCATAACAACTTCATTAGTATCTATTTGGTAACTATTGATTGCTTATGGTATCTCTTACCAAGATGGATTCATAGATGACAATGATTACTTGTGCACAGGCTGAACAACCGAAAATATTACGAGGAAATAATGACTGAAGAACTACAAAACATTGAAGTTGCGAAGCGATTCATCAATCAAGGTATCGCCAAGGCTAATATGAAGGTGTTTGATGATATTTTAGATCCGAACATCACAGTTACAACAGGATTAAGTCCCGCCGCATCCATCCAAGGGATAGAGAACTATAAGCAAATCTTCTCCTCATTTGCTGACGCTTGGCCAGTAAAGCACTTTGTCATTGACGATATCTTTGGTGTCAATCACAAAGTTGTGGTCCGGTTTACCGCAACCAGTGTTTTCAAGAAAGACTATTACGATGTAAAAGCAACCAATCAAATAGTACCGCTGAAGGAGGTTCACATACTTACTTTCAGAAACGGAAAGATTGTTGAAAATATCGTTAGTGCTACAAACTTTCCATTTGAATACATTATGTACCCAGTTTTAAAGGATGCTGTGATTGGAAATCTTGAGATAGATATCTGATGCAGCTTGGAAAAGTTCTGGGCAAAGAAATACGTTAACGAAACAGTGAAATAACAGGAGAATTATGGACTTACAAAATAAAGTTGCCATCATCACCGGAGCAAGCAGTGGTATCGGTGAAGCTACTGCTCGTGAATTGGATGCTGCCGGAATGAATCTCGTCCTCACCGCTAGAAGTGAAGACAAACTCAACAAGTTAGCTGCTAGCCTCACTCATGCTACGTTTGTTGCTGGTGAGGTGAGCCATCCAGAATTACCCAAACGTTTATTAGAAGAGGCACTTAGCTCATTTGGTCGAGCAGATGCCCTTGTTAACAATGCTGGGGTGATGGTCGTTGGAACAGTTGAAACCGTTGATATTGAAGCACTTTGCCAGATGGTACGCATCAATGTTGAAGCAGCTTTTCGCATGGCTTATGTTTTTGCAAGGCACTTCAAACAACATGGGAATGGATTTATTGTCAACTTGTCCAGCATTTCAGGGACGACGAACTACCCCACAATGGCAGCTTACTGCGGTAGTAAACATGCCATAGAATCCTTTACCGATTGCTTGCGGTTAGAGTTGGCGGGTTCTGGGGTTGGTGTTGGCTGTGTTGAACCGGGCAAGGTAGCGACGAACCTTTACCAAAACTGGAGTGAAGAGGAAAAGCAAATGGTTGCGATCGAACAACCGCTTGTCGCAGAGGATATCGCCAGAGGAATTCGATTCCTGCTACAGCAACCCAGCAACGTAAATATTGGTCGCCTGCTGATCACACCAGCGAATCAGTCGGCATAACTCATACAAGTAATTTGTACTGCTTGACGCTGGATCACTGAAGAATGCACGCTTTATTGAACCAGCAATGATGCTCTTGGTACAACTGGCTTATGCTCAGAACATGGGTGGAGAGATTGGCTTGAAGTTGCTGCGGCGTTAACGTGTTTGATTTTTGTGAAATTGCCTGCGCGTAGTGCATAAATCTATTGGTTCAGATTCCTGACTTGGAGCCAGAAGTCGGGAATCTTGTTGTTCACGTCAGCTTGTAGGGCTTATGATTGAAAGTCGCTATAGCAAAAAATAAGTTACCTTAGAGATCAAGATACAAGTATTATTTTTCAACAAAGTTAGAAGAAGTCTTAACACACAACAGACAAGGCACAAAAATTATTAATTTCCCATGAACATTCTCAGTAACCTGCTTTTTCAACCAGCTCAAAACAACGGTCAAAAAAGACAACGTAGAGGAATTGAAATAAAATCGCCGCGTGAAATTGACATTATGCGGCAATCAGCAAAAATAGTGGCAACTGTGCTAAAAGAAATTTCTGAGCTGGTCAAGCCAGGTATGACGACCGCTGATTTGGATGCTCATGCGGAAAAACGTATCCGAGAAATGGACGCAACACCAAGTTTTAAGGGATATCATGGCTTTCCTGGTTCAATCTGCTCTAGCATCAACAATGAAGTTGTGCATGGCATTCCTAGCGCAAAAAAAGTTATCCGCACTGGAGATGTTTTAAAAGTTGATACTGGCGCATATTACCAAGGCTTTCATGGTGATTCTTGCATCACAATCGCTGTCGGCGAAGTCACCCCAGAAGCAGCCAGACTGATTCGTGTTGCAGAAGAAACTCTTTTTAAAGGCATTGAACAAGTGAAAGCAGGAAACGACCTGATGGATATTGCTGGGGCAATTGAAGATCATGTCAAAGCAAACAAGTTTGTTGTGGTAGAAGATTTTACTGGACACGGTGTTGGTCGCAACCTACATGAAGAACCCTCGGTTTTTAACTTCCGCACCCGTGAAATGCCTAATGTCAAACTGCGTGCAGGTATGACGCTGGCGATTGAGCCAATTTTGAATGCTGGTTCCAGGTATACACGCATATTATCTGACCGTTGGACAGCTGTAACAGTGGATAATTCTCTATCCGCTCAGTTTGAGCATACTGTGTTGGTGACAGAAACTGGATACGAGATTTTGACTGATCGTACAAAGCTTTAGCTAGCTGTCAACGGTACTGAAGTGTTCAAGAATAAAAGGAACGGAACTTCATTAGGCAATCCTACGTCTTTCTATATCCTGTACAACAGCAACAACGCTTGCGATTCCATCTTCGGCTTGGATTTTTTTCCCCAGATTCGCTGCACGTTGACGCATCGTTTGATCGCTCATAGCCTTTTGAATCGCTTGGGCAAATCGTTCAACCGTTAGTTGCTTACGTGGAATAGGTTCTGGTCCAACACCTAATTCCGCTACGCGGCGTCCCCAAAAGGGTTGATCACCAAAGAAGGGAATAACAATCGTAGGAACACCTGCCCTGAGTCCGGCAGCTGTTGTTCCCGCACCGCCATGATGCACAACAGCCGCGACACGCGGGAAAAGCCATGAATGGGGTATGGAGTCCAAACGATAAACGGTGTCCGGTAAATTTTCTTTATGCAGACCACTCCAGCCAGAGAGTATGATGCCACGTTGCCGCGTTCGTGCCAGGGTTTGCAAGACGAGATTGGCAGTTTCTTCCGGATTCCGATTGCCCATACTCCCAAACCCGATATACACAGGAGGTGAACCGCCTTGCAGGAACTCCATCAGGGCTGAGGGTGGAGTCCAATTAGGTGCTGAATCCAAAAACCAGTAGCCAGTGACATGGGTGTTCTTCCAATCCGATGGCTGGGGAATTATGGATGGGCTGAAACCATAAAGAATTGGATAACGATGTAGACAGGTGGCATTGTATGGGCCAAAAAACGGGGCTACAGGCAAGTTAAGTACCTGCTTTCGTGCTGATGCATCGGCTGTTCGGAACCCCTGCCACATTATCTGCCTAATCAAATGATGGGACAACCAATTAACTGCACTTCCAAACTTGGCAATGGACTGCGCAAACACAACACCAGGAAATGCTTTAGTAGGTGTAAAGGGAAAGACATAGGCTTGAAGCAATGGAAGCCTTAACTTCTGAGCCAGTGAAATACCAATATATAGTCCTCCAACTCCTGTCAACAACATATCCATGCCTTGACAAGCCACTAAACCTTCTTGTGCCCAATTGATCGCTACGCGCTGGGATTCCTTTGCGGTATGGAACATAATGCCAAGGAAATTCCCTTTCTCCAAAAGCTCACGCATTTTCTGGGTTTCAATGATTTGTTGCACATTACCCTGAAAAGCCCAGAAATCCAGACCATGCGAACTAACCAGATCTTCAAAGTTTTCATGGGTCAATACGCGCACAACATGACCCGCTTGTTTTAAACCTTTTCCCAAAGCAACATAAGGTTGAACATCGCCTTGACTTCCTAAAGCAATGATAGCGATACGCATAAATGACACTCTTTTAACTATGGTAGATCCGCACTAGCCCCATCAACCTAATTGGAGTTTAGACTACAAGCTCATGAGAGGTTTGAAAACCGGATTTGGTATCACTTGGGATCCTCCTCTACTATACCGCCAGGTATAGTAGAAGGGATGTCAATCCCTAATTACTGGACGCGGCAGAACTTACGCTGGTTATCATACTGTGGATCTTGCCAAGAAAAAGCAAAATGACTGACTCCCTTGATTTGCGGTGCAAGTTTGCGCAGTGCCTGCATTTGCACTTCCAAGGGAGGACGATTGCTTATTGACGCTCCCCACTGACCGGCTATAGCTGGAATCACCTGGGTACCTGGTTTTGACATGTTCAAAACCCGCTGCACCTGCGCCGCAATACAATCGGCACTAGCACAATTTGCATAGGACATAGGATGCCATTGTATTGTGTTTGGGAATTTATCCCAAGGCTGCAAGCGAGAATCATATCCTTGACCAACCATTTGGTTACCATCAGGAAAAAATACCGCTCCCGCTGGAATACCTTGTTGCTGTGCTGGATAAGCAGCTAAGGCTAAAAAATCTACAATGCCTTGCATGGCGTGAGCAACTGATAACTGCCATAGCTCCAATTGTAGTTGCGGTTGCCTTTGCTCTGGGGGAAGGATTGACTTTTGCTCTTGGGGTGGAGTCCGACCTTGCCATAAGGGTTCTCCTTCTTGAGGATAGAGTTTATCAGCCTCATTTACATCTCCGGGTGTGATATATCCCTTAGCTAAAAAGCGTCTAATTAATTCCAATCCTTTGTAATTTAGTGCTCGTCGGAATAAAGCCTGTTGAGTTGCGTCAGTATACAGCCATAAATCTGTAACTTTGGTGGCGATCGAATCAGTGCCTGCTTGCCGTGGATAGCGTACATAGTCGAAGAGTACCCCATCTGGGCGACGGCGTAGCACTTGCTGTAACATTTGATAGTAGTCTCGTTTGGCTTGCAAGTTGTAGGGATCGATAAAGACCTGAGAGCCGTTATCTACGACGTAGAGGCTGGTTTGACCCTTACCGTTGCGGGCAACTGCCCCTTCTCTATCTGAACGCTGGGCGTAAGTATAGCCAAAATTTGTGGTGAACATCCAAGCGTAAACTTTCAGACCCCGTTCCCGCCCTTTTTGAATAGCTGTGGCGAGCAAATCAGTCTTTTCTGTTCCTGGTGTGCGAATCACAGAAGGCCAAACGGTGGGATTAGCCCCTTTTGGCAGAAGTACTTGACCATCGTAAAAAACTTCCAAATAAACTTCGTTATAACCTCGGTTAACAATCCGATCCATGATTTGGTCAACCATTCCCGGTTGAACATCACAAGGATACAAGCGCAACCAAATTGCTTGCAACTCAGGCCAAGTACGGTTGCGGCATTCTTGCAAAACTTGTGCATTTTGTTGTAACAATTGCTGGTAACGACTTTGTGCCTGTTGATCACCCTTAAGTGCAGACAAACGTAAGTTTTCTTTTTCTTGTGCCTGTGCTTGTGGTAACTGGCAATACTGAGTAACTTGCGCCGCTGCTGGCTGATTTTTGAAAAAGGGAATCAGCAAACTACTGCTAAAAATCAGAGCAGCAAGCAGGCGTTGCCAAAAAAATATTGTTGCAACATTCAAAGGACGGTTGGACATACGTACAAGTAGAAAGACAAAACAGCCATCAATCCCAACGGACGTTACGTAGGATAATTTGTATCAAATTCTATTATTGATAAATAGGGGCTTTGAAGCCCAGATGGTATAGACTGCCAAACCCCTATTTCTGTTGCCGAATTTTGTGATTCAGTTTAAGTAACACGAAATTTTCATACAACGTCTTGAGAAACAGACTGTTTGTTATATTCAGAGCAAGAATCCTATGGTATCTACAAGATTTGACGATGCAAAATTTTAAAATTACAAAAAATCAAAAGACTCTTTTGACTATAAATATGTGGTAAAATTCTTACTAGTATAGAGTAAAAGTTCAGCACTCAAGACTTTAAAATCTGGACTTATGAGTCAGCTGAGTTTTGTTTTACAGGCTTACTTCAGGGATATTTTTATCATCTTTTTGGCTAATATCCCACCGCTATAACGGTGCTCCGTTTAGTGGTGGGAATTACGCCCAATACTTAAGCACCACGCTTTAACGCCACTTCTACCCGCTCAAACTCCTGCTCTAATCGGTCTTTGAGTTTTTGTGGCACGGGACGATTTGGATAAGAACTATAGTGTCCGGCTAGGGAGTTAAGGGCGGTTCGCATGGTTGTAAAGGAAGCCAAACCAGCAACAGAGTCATCTCGCTGATAGCGAGCTGCAAAATCATTAATTTTCTTACGCGCTTGTGCTTGAAGTGATACTCTATCTGGAGAATCTTGTGGTAAGTCTATAGTAGTCCTCAAAGTATTTACGACAGCTAGGGTATCTTGGCGGTAATCTCCTGTTAAAGTAGCCGGAGTGTTGTTACAGCCCATCAAACCAACGACGACAAGCAAAACTAGGGCAAGCAGACGTGACCAATAGCGCTTCATAAACATTAAAGTGAAACAATACCTAAATCAACGTCCATCGTATCCTGGATTGGTATCTTGGGGATCATCTGATCGGGAGATGGACGAGTGTAGGAGTATGCGAAATAAGGAGTTATATCAAATCCTGTTGATTGCACGCAGTTCCCACAAACCTTCACCCTTAATTTATAATGTTTATGGGTTTTTTATACCATGTGCATTTACCCGGATTTGATATTAAGGAGTGTGGGAGTGAGGGAAAAGACTGATTTCGCATTAACTTTTCCCTCCCTCTGTTCCTTCCTCCCTTACACCAAGATCCTTCCCCCCTCATCCCACTCTTTGATATAAAGTATCTCGTTGTTGGTAAGGACGCCCTAGATCGGTGATAGCAGCTTGCAAGGTTTCAACTTCCATGTTGGTTCCACCTTGAGCACCTGCCATTGTCGTAATATGTTCTTCCATTAATGTGCCACCAATATCGTTGCAACCCCACAATAAAGCTTCTGTTGCACCTGCCAAACCCAGTTTTACCCAACTTGGTTGATGGTTAGGAATCCAGTTTCCTAAAAAAATTCGTGCAACAGCAGTCAGTAGCAGTGCATCTGCCAAAATAGGTTGATCGTGTCCTACACGATGACGTAGAGGTTTGGGGGCTTCTTTACCAACGAAAGGTAATATAATAAACTCAGTGATGCGAGCAGGGTAGTCTCGATCAATCGCAGTTTGTTGGAGCGATCGCAGTTTTTCCAAATGTTTAATTTGTTGTTCCGGCGTCTCAATATGCCCTGATAGAATTGTGCTCGTGGTGTATAAACCAAGTCTATGAGCTGTACTCACAATTTCCAGCCAAAGGCTTGTGTTAATTTTTTCTGGACAAAGAATGCGCCGCACTTGATCATCTAACACTTCAGCTGCGGTTCCTGGCATAGAATCAACACCAGCATCTTGCAAAGCGATAATCACATCGGCATATTCCAGTCCATCTTCTCGTGCGATGAATTGCACTTCTTGGGGAGAAAAAGCATGTAGATGCAGTTGAGGAAATTCTTGTTTAATCTTTTCCACAACCTTGAGGTAATAAGGCAGAGATTTTCCGTTCACCTTCGCCTGTAGGTTTAAGCCTCCCTGCATACAGATTTCCGTTGCACCCCGTTGCACCGCATCTGTCGCCTTTTCTAAAATACGCGCCCAATCTAACCAGTAAGCACCCTCCTCCCCCTCATCTCGCCGGAAAGCACAGAAACTACAGTGTTGTTCACAGATGTTGGTAAAATTAATATTACGGTTAATAACGTAAGTAACAGTATCGCCTGCTTGCCGTTGACGCAATTTGTCGGCTGTAGCGCGAATAGCACCAACTGCACTTTTGTCATTTTGTTTGAGTAATACCACTGCCTCTTCCGGAAATAAATCATACCCAGTTAAAGCACGTTCAAGAATAGCATCAACAGTTACAGTAACCACAGTTTCTCAAAAGCAAACCACATTTATTATTTTGACATTTTTGATAAGTATATCGGCACAAAATCAGACATACTTATCAAAAAATCTTATTTTTTGTCTGAGGCTATTCGCACATTTTGCAACTCTAATCATTGAAAAGTATTTAGAGATTTATGCAAGATGACTTTTTTAGCGTTGGGGGACAGTTTCCCATATTGGTAAACACTATTTAAGGTAAACCGCTTGCGACATCAAATAAATAACTTTACCAGAAGTTTTCTCTTATGGAAAAGGTATTATTGAATGCTAATTTACATCAACTGTTAACCAAATTTTAATCAGACTTTTTTATGCTAGAAAATTTTATTTGTCAAGAAGAAGAGTAAAGCTTAACGATATTTTTGATTTTTTTAAGATTTTGTCAAGAGTAAATCAAGCGATTTTATTTACGAACAGCAGTGTTATAATTTGCTCATTACGCCAGGTGGCATCAATTATACCTAGTTTGAAGTGGTCAGGTCTGGTGAAAGTAAGCCGCGAATACTTATTCACTAGTTAATTGGAAGACTATCTAGTCAGAAAGTAAACTCTAAAATGCATAGTACTATCACTTTCAAGTAGGTATAAGCTTTTACTGCTAAGTTCTGCTGTAAATTTAGTTCTCTAGCTTTTGGTGACCTATCCTTTCGATAGGGCAAACTTTGTAATGGCAAGTATTTAAAAATGATAAAGCACATTTCTCATAAAATATTCATCACTGTATTTATTTTGATTGCTCTTCATGCATCACCTGATGGACCTCAAACAAGTCGCTACACTGATAGCATTCACTCCTTTGTTAATTTTGGTACGTTTGCACTGCAAAAAGGATACCGATCTCATATAGATATTTTGCTGCTTAATAATAATGCTTACTCTGTTATCCCGCCCGGGATTCCAATTCTTTTGGCTCCTCTTTACTTTCTTCACCAAATGTTAATGAGGCTGATTGGTATTCCAGAAGGAGAAGTTTATTGGTCAATATTTGATATCTTATCGAACGTTTGTGTTAGCGCTCCTCTTCTTGGAATAGTGGCTGTCATAATGTTTAAGACTTTAGATTATTTCACGAATGATCTTGTCAAGAAATTATGGCTCGTTTTTACCTTCATCTTCGGTTCATTAGTTTTCTTCTACTCTACTAATGGGATTTGGTCTCATGTCTATACAATGTCGTTTATTTTTATAGCTTTTTATTTGATAATCCATCAAGCAAATGGATTTTTTATTGGGCTTTCCTTAGGCTTTGCTCAAATGGTTGATTATATTGCGATCGTCCCAATATCTTTATTAATTGGATTTTGGATATATTTAATGATTAAAGAGAGAAACTATACAAGTATGTTGACAAATATGTTGTTGCTATTGTTCGGTTACTCGATATTTTTAGGAATAATTATGTACTATAACCAAAGCATTACAGGGTCAGTGCTTCAAACTCCTAACTCGCTGTTCCTCAAACAGTTAAATCAAGAAGACTCTATCCAAAAAAGCATGTTTATGGTTCCTTCCTTAGGAACTATTTGGGGTTTGACATTCAGTTCATTTAGAGGAATTTTTCTATATTTTCCTATGGGTTTTTTATTTATTGGCTCTTTTGTAAAAAAGACTTACCAAAAAAATAATGTCATATTGTTCTGTTTTATATTCTTTGCCTTTATCTTTGTGTTAAATGCTTCTTACTATGCATGGTCTGGTGATGTTTGTTTTGGTCCACGTCATTTAGTGGTTGCTACCCCATTTATTCTTATCCCAGTGGTCTACTCTCCTCTAAAGTATATTAAGTTATTGGGGGTACTATCCATGTTTATTAATCTGGCTGGAGTCTCTACGATTCCGTCTAATAATTTACTTATAAATATAGCGATGTTTCTGTATCGAGGACCATTACTTCATTGGCAAGATTACTTCTACAAAGTTATTTTGCCTCAGTATTACAACATTCATCTCTCTTCAATGACACCATTCTTCATATATCTGGCAATAGGTTTTGTTCTTTACCTAATGTGGAAACCTAGTATAAATCAGCAAGACGTGCTGCTTAAAGATAGATTGATCAGCTAATGCGCGTCTGAGTGGTACTTTGTGAATAAAATTTATTTTAGTCAAGTACTATAAAACAACACCACCCAAAACCTGGTAAGGCTGTTATTAACAAAACCACTGGAAATCTGTTTACCATATCATCATTTCTAAATGAGTATCATCCAACCTAATTCCCTTTTACCAGTACCCACTGGTTCATTGCAGATATTAGAATCGTCAGCTGCAACAACAAACGCAAATACTGAACCCATCTTATTTTCTCTAATTATTCCCACCTACAAAGAAGCAGGAAATATCCAAAAAATCGTCTCTAGATTAAGCAACTTACTGGATGAATCTATACCAGGTAAGTACGAGTTGATAGTGGTAGACGACGACAGTCCAGATGGAACATGGAACATTGCACAGTCATTGATGACAGAATATCCCCAATTGCGGGTTATGCGACGACAGAGTGAACGGGGACTATCCAGCGCTGTGATTCGCGGATGGCAAGCTGCTAGTGGAAGTATTTTAGGAGTTATAGACGCTGATTTACAACATCCACCCCATGTGCTGCTGCAATTATTGCAAGCAATTGAGGAGGGAGCAGACTTAGCCGTCGCGAGTCGTCACATAGAAGGTGGTGGAGTCAGTAGTTGGAGTTTTGTCAGGCGTTTGTTGTCTCGGGGTGCTCAGCTGTTAGGATTGCTCATCTTACCAGGCGTTCTGTCAAGAGTGTCAGATCCGATGAGTGGTTATTTTATGTTCCGTCGCCACTGTATAGTCGGTAAAACCCTCAATCCGGTAGGATACAAAATTCTGCTGGAAACCATCGGGCGCGGAAACGTGGGCAAAATCGCTGAAGTTGGTTATGTGTTCTGTGAGCGCAAAGAGGGTGAAAGTAAGGTAACTTGGAAGCAATATGTCGATTACATCCATCACTTAATCCGCTTACGCTTATCCACAGGGAGACTCTCGAAATTTAGTCAAATTAGTCAACAATTCCCCATCGATCGCTTCCTCCGCTTTGGCTTGGTAGGATTATCGGGGGTGTTTGTGGATATGACAGTACTGTACTTGCTCAGTGACCCAACGACTTTGGGTTTCCCCCTAACACGCAGTAAAATCATTGCTGGGGAAGTGGCAATTTTAAATAATTTCTTGTGGAATGACATCTGGACGTTTGCTGATGTCAGCAGCCAGCAGCGGGAATGGCGTCAGCGTTTAAAGCGGTTTTTGAAATTTAACATGATTTGTCTTGCGGGATTGGTGTTGAATGTGTTGGTGTTGAACTTGGTGTTCAATTTCGTGATTCCTAACCGCTACGTTGCTAACCTGATTGCGATCGCTGTTGCTACTGTTTGGAACTTCTGGGTGAATTTGAAGCTCAGTTGGCGTGTGACTCAGGTAAAATAGAAGGGAACAAACAGCTATATGTTTTGAGTTATTAAGTTATGAGTGGTAAATCATAATTTATGAATGTCATTATCAAAACTCAAAACTCAAAACTCAAAACTCTCTTACTGCTGGCGATTTGGCTACTCATTGGTGTCGGCTTGCGTTTAACGAACTTGAGTGCTAAGCCACCTTGGACTGACGAGTTTTCTACTCTGGTGTTTAGCCTCGGAAATAGCTTTTTGCCAGTACCGTTAGATCAGCCGATATCTGTTGATGTTCTCTTACAACCACTACAACCACAACCTACATCTGGCATACAAGATGTATGGAAACACTTATCTACTGAAAGCAATCATCCGCCGCTTTACTTTTTCCTGACTCACTTGTGGATGCGGCTGTTTCCGACACATGAGGGTTTGGTGTCGTTGTGGGGGGCGCGATCGCTCGCTGCTTTTTTCGGTGCAGCATCTATTCCAGCTATTTATGCTTTAACTGGGCTAGCATTTCGTTCCCGTCTTGTCAGCCATTTAGCGGCTGCAATGATGGCAATATCACCCTACGGCATTTTTTTAGCACAGGAAGCCCGTCATTATACTTTAGCAATTTTATGGGTGATTGCTTCTTTTGCTTGCTTAGTCATTGCCAGTCGTCACATCCAAAACAATACTCCAATACCCATCAAGATAGCACTCTCGTGGGTGGTAATTAATGCTATTGGTATTGCGACTCATTACTTTTTCACTCTCACCCTCTGCTGTGAAGCATTAGTTTTGCTGTTTCTTGCCTGGCGACAGTGGACTAGGAAGACGAGGGAGATATCTCCTACTTCCTCATCTCCCTGGTTCCGCATCTACGCTGTGGCGGTAGGTACATTTGTTGCTGCTTTAATTTGGCTTCCAGTGTTTTTACACAATAGCTATGGAGGTAAGTTGACTGAATGGATTCAAGGTCCACGTACTGGGATGGCTTGGCTCAACCCAATATTTCAAGCGTTGGCGGCATGGATTACAATGATTTCTTTGCTACCAGTGGAAGCATCACAGTTAGCAGTTGTGATTGTTTCTGGACTAGTGATGCTGATTTTTTTCATTTGGGCAGTACCAATTTTAGTGCGTGGAATTAAAATTTATTTCAAACAACCACAAACCCGTTTGATGGTTCAAGTGTTTGCTGGTTTAGTTGTTGGGGCTATAGTTTTATTTTTTATTTTCACTTACTTTTTTGGTATTGATCTGACACGAGGCGCTCGTTACAACTTTGTTTACTTTCCTGCTGTGATAGTCTTAGTTGGGGCAAGTTTGGCAGTTTGTTGGCGTCATCCCATTTTGGAAAAAGGGAGATGGGGAATAAATGGCAAAAAAGCTGTGATTATCATTTTGTTGATGGGATTGGCGAGTGCTATCACTGTTGTCTGCAATTTGGGCTATCAAAAATACTACCGTCCAGACTTATTTGTAAAACTTATTGAACAAAGATCCCATGTTTCTGTACTCATCGCCACAACTCATAAAACTCACGTACAAATTGGGGAAATGATGGGGATAGCGAGGGAATATAAAATACAAAATTCTATACAAAATTCCAAATCCACATCACCGCTCTTTCTCCTTGCTCATCAAGACGAAGACGCCAGTATTTCCACGGTTGCACTCCAAAACACATTAAAAATGCTACCACGTCCTTTTGACTTATGGTTAGTAAACTTTTATGCTCCTCAACCTGAGGAAGTTAAAAACTGTGTTATGCAAGCGAAATCGTTACCATTCGTAGACGGCTACGAGTATAAACTGTATCATTGTGGCGATTAGTCATCGTGCTAATGGATTTTTGTTTTCTGCTGCTGAACTTATAGTTTGCTCAATTCTCTTCAACCTTGTCTGGGGACGTTTAGCACTGTCAAGCCAAAAGAGGATGTTCTTCTTGGATGAGTTACTAAACGCCTCAAAATACTTATTGGCAGTTTCGTTTGCTTCCAATGCTTGCTTTAAATCTGCTGGTATTATTAACGCTTCGATCTCATCTAAAGTAGTCCATGAACCATTTTGTTTTGCAACTTCAATCTTCTTAAAACCAGCCTCAGTCATCAAATCTTGTTCGATGAGTTCTTGAATATATTGCTTATTTAATTTTGACCACACACTTTTCGGTTTTCGGGGTGTAAATATTTGCATGTAACGTTCTTTGTCTAAGGATTTCACTTTACTGTCAATCCAACCAAAGCATAAGGCTTCCTTTACTGCTTCGCTATACTGAACGCTTGGTTTACCACTTTTTATTTTGTAGTAGATCAGCCATACACCAACACAAGTGTGATGATTTTTCTCCAACCATTCCCGCCATTCTTTGCGATCTTTGGCATAAACGGTTTCTAATTGCTTATCAAATTGCGACAAAACTCCGAACTTATCGGAGTTGAGATTATCAATCATAATCTGCCCTCACATCACTCTGACAGCAAACAAACTTAACGCTAAAGCAACAGACAACTCATCAACTAGCGTCACCACTGATAGCTTGAGTAGCCTAACTTATATCTTGCACCAGGGTCAAAAACCGGGTTTCTTGAGAATGACGACACAAGCCTTACTTTAATTTTCCGTTTATAAACCCGGTTTTTTAGGTCTTGTTGAGAATAGTGCATTCCGGTCAGCTAACTCACTTATCAAAACTTTCCGGAACACTCACTGATGACAAACCAGCGATCGCTCGTAAATTTTGGCTACGAATCAACTCAATAAACTCTAATCCAGAACGCCCTTCGATTTTTGCCACTCCTTCAATAGCAGATAACAGGTGTTGTGCGGCTTCAGCTTCTGAGTAACCCCGTCGTTGTGCAACACGAATGGCGGCTTGATCAGCGTCTAACTCTGTTTGCTGGGATCGGTTCGTTCGCCAAATGCGAACCATAGCCAGCGTAGTTAATCCACCAGCGACAACTATACCGACTGGATCTGCTTGGGCTGATTCTACAAAAGTACCCAAAATACCAGCGATCGCCATACCCTGATAAATGTCAGGTTTAAACCACTTGACTCCTATTAACCAACTAACAGTCCGCAATAGTAACAAATCGCGTTGCGCTTTTGTCAGGCGACGCCATAAATCAAAGTTAATATAGATTGGTCGTTCCCGATTCCAAGGTAATGGAAATGTTGCGTCAATCACTTTTGCTTGTTCCGGCTTGATAACGATTTTTGTCATCATTCGACCAGAAGCAGGCATTACATCTAGCAAACGGCGAATTTCAACGTTTGTTTCCATGTTAATATCAGCTTTCATACAATTTATAATATATGCTTATGCTTAGAATACATGGTTTATAGGCTTTCTATGTAGTCATTCATAATTGATATAGCTAATGACAAACGACTTATAACTAATGAATATAGATGCTTTTGCTGCAACTCCACCTGAATGGACAAACACAGGAATTCATGCTCATGAATTTTGCTGTCCTAGCTGTCACTCCAGTAGCTTAGAAGCTGTACAAGTCTGGATAAATCGTCGTTCGCCTGTGATGACGGAAAACTATCGTCGCAAATGGCAGGAGTTTTACCAGTGTCATTGTGGTTGCGTATGGTGGGCTTGGAGTAGCGATCGCCCTAAAATGAAGCATCCTTCGGACGATGACTCCTCCGGAACTGGTTCTCCAACAAATCTCGACGAGCAATAAACTTGCTCTAAATTATCTGCGTTTATTCGGCTGCGTCCATCTGCGGTTCTAAAAACCCCTAAACCGGATTTTTGCAAGAAATGCAACACTCATCAGTTGAGTCAAACAAAAAAGCCTGCTTACGCAGGCTTTTTTCACATAACCCCACCCTAAAGAGATGAGAGTTACCATAAAAATAAGTTTAGAAAGTAAAGGTAGTACGCAATGTACCTACATAAACGGTATCGTTCCTGTCGTTATGTTCTGGGTTGAAGATCACCAACACACCAGGAGTAACAGCAATGTTGTCAGTCAGTTGCAATCTGTACAGTGCCTCTAAGTGATATGATGTGTCTCTATCTTGACGACGAATACCGTTTGCTTGGATGAATTCGTTACCTGTTGTTTTAGGTGGTTGACCAAAGACAAAAGCAAGCACACTACCAGGTCTGGCAAAGTCTTTGAAAGAGAGGGTACCAGCCCAGTACTCAGAGTATGCATTGGCACCATTTGCAGCACCGCCCTTAGCTTCTGCTTCAGTGTAACCATACCAACCACCAAGGGTGATTTTAGAACCAAGTCTCAAGCTGGCTTCTACACCATAATTATCAGCAGTTAAAGCCGCGCCATTAAAGGGGTTATTAGCATACTGACTACCAGTACCGTCAAAAAGACTGATACCTCCCTTATTCTGATAGGTGCGAGCGTAGGTTAAACCGATGTTGAATGCTTGACTCGGCTGGAAGGATACCTGACCCAAAGCCGCATAGCTACCATCGAAAAGACCAAACCCATCGTTAGGGTTATTTGCAGTCAAATTAGGTGCACCTGCTACATAAGCTGCAGATACAGTGATAGGTCCTTTGGGATTCAATGTAAGTGTCGCACCTGAACCACCATTTCCTTGGCGGTAAATCGGGCTGAAACGACCGTAGCGGGAAATAGCACCTCTACCAGAGCTCGCGAGGTCTGGGTTGAAGGTGTTGACGTTTTCGTATAACTCAGCGCCAAATGCATCAATCTTGATACGTGCAGCGCTGCCTAGGTTGAAAGCATAATTGAGTTTGTCGAGTTCGATGTCATTGGAACCTATAGTAGTACCTCGACCAGACCCAGATCCCCTATCTCCGTCAAAGCTCAGACGGGTCATGCTAGTACCCGTAATGCTAGCTCTGTTTTGACTCGTACTTCCACCATCATATATAGGAGTGTTGCGAGCTTGCAAACGTGTTTGCAACTGGTCTGAACCAAAGAAGCTGGTGAGCAAGTTCAAACGAACTCGGTCGGAAAAAACAATGTTTTCTTGCAACTCGGCAGCCGTTGCTGTGTTAACTCCAGAAGGAACTGCCTGCCTTGCACTACCAAAAGCGTCAGATAGATTGAAAATCGCTTCCCCAACCAGTTTTGTTGTGGTAGAGAATTGATTTGCTTCCAACTCAGCAGTGCGAGCTTCTAAGGTATCAACACGACCACGCAGGGTAGCCAATTCAGCAGAGAACTCTTCTTGCAAGCGCTGCAAAGTAGCTAAGTCTTCTTTCCTGACTAAGTCAGCGGTTGCTGTTGCAATCAGTTCATTCACCCGATCCAAACACGCGTTCAAACCAGCAGCAAACTCATAACGAGTCAAAGCGCGGTTACCGCGATAGGTACCATTGGGATAACCCGCAATACAACCGTAGCGTTCTACCAGAGACTGCAATGCTTGGAATGCCCAATCTGTTGGCTGTACGTCGGAAAATTGGGATACAGATGTTACTTGACCAATGTTGTCTTGTGATGTCAGCACAGATACGGGAGTCACCTGTTCCTTGACTTCTCCAGCCATAGCGCTATTTGCTGCAAAAAATGTTGCCGCTACAACAACTGGGCTTAACCTTAGAATTTTTTTAGATAGTTTCTTCATGGTTTATGTCTCACTCACACCTACCGACTGAATTATGGTACTATTCCCTAATGGGTATATTTTTTTGGGGAATTTACTAATGACTTTCTGTCAGAATTGTACCAGATGTTAATGGTGACTAACACACAATTAATCACCACTTTTTTACTGTAGACTATTTAGATTCCTTATTTGATGAACATAGAATGACACGACGTTTGTGACGGATCAAGGTTCCCTCTTCTTCAAACTGCTGAAGCAAACGAGTCACAGTCACCCGTGTTGTATTTAAAACTTCTGCCATCTCCTGATGAGTGACATTGAGATCGATCAGTTTTCCTTGCTCCACATCGCGGCCAAACTTTGCACTAAGCCAACTAAGGAACTGCCATAAACGCAAGCAAATGGGCTTGCGATGTACAATGCTAAGTAACTCTTCTGCCTGTTGAATGTGAGACAATAAGGCGTTTACATCCTGACTCCATAAGTGAGGTGGCAGTGCGGTCACTTCTACGCTAGTTAAACATTCAATCTGGTAAGGCTTGACTCTAGACAAAGGATAGCCAATCAAATCCCCAGCTCCCCAATAACCTAAAGTGATAAACGTTCCATCTTCACTCCAGGTTAATGTCCGAACTGCTCCGCGCTCAATCCGCCACAGTACGTCATTACGTGCTGGAAGGATTTCGCGACGTGTAAACAATCGTTGTGGCAGTTGTCCAGTAGAAGAAGAAGAATTATGAGACTGGGCAGAATTATGAGAACGACTTGTGGAATACATCATGGGGTTTTGTCAAGTAAAACTAATTGAGCAATCGACTGAGAGGTTATTGAAGCCATCCCAAGGATTTGGCTTTTAGCATTCCCTTGTAGAGAAATTGATTCAAGTTATCATACCCGTGCTCTTTGCAATCATGCTCTACCAAATGAGAATTTTTAGCACTTGAGAGACTCTGGGGATTTCATGCCGCAAGTTGGTTGACTATAATAGAGAAACAACAGAAAGTGATTTGATGACTAACAATCAAACTCTATAACATTGCTGGGAGCACGCTTACCAGCAAGTAAAGGGATGAGTGTGTGCTAGGTGTGTTAGAAAAAGTAATACGATGAAGTTAGGTTTAGAGTTTGTAGTCGTTGTCTGAGCATAGAATCATTGTCGTGTAAAGTCGATTCTTTGCGTTATTTTTTTTTATAAAGATTTATTTAGAAATGCTAGAAATTGCAGATTTACGTGTATAAAAAATCATTTTTTTTGAAAGAAAAATAAAACCTTGCAGCAAAGGATAGTAGCTTTTACTGAATGGTTTGTCAAGACACCTGGGGTTTAGAAACACCGACAACTACGGGTTTGAGCAGATCATCAGGTTTTTTGCTGGCTCAATTGGAACCAATTGGAATCTGAGGAGTTTGTAAAAATTCTTTACCTAATGTGGTGATGATGATCAATGCCTCTGTACCTAGATTATGATGCCGCTTACAGCAGCAATTCCTGAGTCACCAAGTCAGAAGTGAGCCAGCGCGGACGCTACATGCCTACGGAGGAAGACGCCGTGGTTTCCAACGCCAGTACCTACGGAGGGAAACCCTCCGTAGGTATTGGCTCCCTATGGCGCTGCGCCACGCCTTACGGTTATCAAATTCATGTTGCTTGCTAGCGCTCCCTGCTGGAGCATCGCGCACAAAAAATGTTACAGATGACCAGAACTAGACCTTAGTTTTGGTCAAAAGCGCTACATTTCAACTTCTCATCTCACCCCTAAAGCCGGAAAAACTTTTGCCTGCTTCGATGTAACATAGACACGCTGCTCTTCCTTAAGGTTGAGCTTATTAAACTGGTCACGAGTGAGGAAAGCATTTACTGTTTCTCCAGACTTGAGAACTAACTCAAGGCGAATTTCCCATCCTAAGTTAAGAATGCGCAATACCTTGGCAGGTGTCCCATCCTCAGTCGGGCTGGTCTGAATCAAAACGTCATGAGGGCGTAAAAAGATTTGCTCGTTTGTTCGAGAATTTAAATCCCTATCTGGTAAAACACCAGAAGTAGGTGGAAGAACATTCACTGGACCAATAAAGCTCATGACAAAAGGTGTTGCTGGCTGGTCATAAATCTCAGCAGAGGTACCAACTTGCTCTACCCGACCTTGATTCATCACCACAATTTGGTCTGCAACTTCCATTGCTTCTTCTTGGTCGTGGGTGACAAGTACAGTTGTCACATGAACATCTTCATGCAGTTTTCGTAAGCTCGCCCTTAATTCCTTACGGACTTTAGCATCTAACGCTCCAAAAGGTTCATCCAACAGCAATATTCTCGGCTGAACCGCCAATGCTCTTGCTAGCGCCACCCGTTGGCGTTGACCTCCAGAGAGTTGGGAGGGATAGCGATCGCCAAATCCCTGCAACCTCACCAAATCCAGAAGTTCCTCAACTCGCGGTTTAATTCTATTTTTGGCAAACTTGCGGATTTCCAAGGGAAAAGCAATGTTCTGGCGCACTGTCAAGTGCTTAAACAAAGCGTAATGCTGAAACACGAAGCCTATTTGGCGTTCTTGCACCGATTTGTATGTTGCATCTTCACCAATTAGCCAGATATGACCAGAATTAGGAACTTCTAACCCCGCAATCATCCGCAACAAAGTTGATTTTCCAGATCCAGATGGTCCTAACAGCGCCACAAGAGAACCTGTTGGAATTTCTAAACTGACGTTATCAACAGCAAGGAAAGAGCCAAACTGCCTAGTTACATTCTCAACAACAATGCCCATAGTAAGATCCTTCAAGAAACTGATATTGTAAAAAAGTACGGCTTGTCTATCGAAAAGCGAGAATCAGATGACAATGTCTATTTCATCACGTTTTCAAAATCCTCCTGAACAAAACACCAAACTTAGCTTTAAGGCCCGTTCATTCTTACCCCTGAAGCACAATAGTTTGTTAAAAATTGAAACGGGAGTTGTGCGAATTATCACTTGGCATGAAGATGGTACGCTTGTGACTTTGGGTATTTGGGGACCTGGAGATATCGTTGGTCAAGCGTTTTCTAAACTTGAACCATATCAGATAGAGTGTCTAACTAAAGTAGAGGTAACCATAGTGCCTTTAGAAGGGTGGTTTCCATTCACGGATGTTATGCTTGCCCATATTCAACAAGCAGAAGAATTGATGATTATTCGTAGCCATAAAACAGTGGAAGTCATGCTTATTAAACTCCTAGGTTGGTTAGTAAAAAAATTTGGTCGAGAGGTAAAAAGCGGACATCTCATTGACTTACGCCTAACTCATCAAGATATTGCTGATATGCTTAATTCAACTCGCGTGACAATCACTCGCGTCCTCACTCAGTTAGAGGAACAGGGGTTGATTCATCGTCTTCCCTTGCATCGGATTGTCTTAAAAGAAGAAGAACTTTGGCACTATGAAATATAGCTGTCCATGCGTTAGCAAGACCAGCCATCTCCTTCAGTGTTTGGCTTACCTACAATTTTTAGATTTAAAGATTCCAGGTAAGCTAAACCATGCCTAATTTGTGCTACTGTCCCACGAAGTTCCAAGTCAAAGCATCCCTCTCCATTGGTCTGTTTTCCTAGCATTGCGCCCGTAATATTAACGACTAAACCATAAATGGCAATCAGGCGAGAAATCACAGGTTCTTGTTGGTAATGTCCGGGAATCTGTAGGCGTAAGCGAATCTTTGTGATACTGCTGCTTTTAAAAACTGCTGTAATCATAGTTATTAATAATTTATAATTTATCACTTTTAGTGAGTCATTAGATCTTTGACAAAAATAGGAGATTTAAAGATATTTGAAACCGCAGACCAACGCAGAGCAATAAAGATAGATTGTTTATGTACTTCTGGTGTTTGTCTGTGGTTTCAGAAAAACTTGACTTTTCTAATAGACTCAATGAGGTCTATTAACTTAGTCATTACAAATTACGAATGAATCATCACCAACTCCCTGTGTCGATGTCGTGCCAAATTTCTAGATTCAAGTCATTGATGTAGATCAACGCACTATCAATTTGTGCAGAAGTTCCTTGTAAATCTAGGTCAAACCAACCATCTCCAACACCATTAGAACCCAACATAGCAGCTGTGATATTCACAATGAGACCATAGTCTGACACCAAGCGAGAAATGACAGGTTCTTGGTGATAGTCTTTTGGAATTCTGATCCGAATTCGTTTGTGGGTGAGCTGATTGTCTGAAACCATAGGTGAATTTACCCCTTGACTAACCATCTGCTTTAATGTTTTACATTTGTTTTCTTACCTGTATTCCGTTCCACAATCTCCTTCACCACCAAAGTCACGACTGCAAGCAGTCCTAACAAGACAGCAGCCGAAAACGCTGCTTCAGTTTGATACTGTTTGTAGGAATCCTCTATAAATAAAGGTAAGCTCTGAGTTTTGCCTTCAATGTTTCCAGAAACTACCGAAACAGCACCAAATTCACCCATTGCTCTAGCGTTGGTTAAGAGTAAGCCGTAGAGCAAACCCCAACGGATATTTGGCAAGGTGATGCGCCAAAATATCTGCCACTCATTTGCACCCAGCGTTTTCGCTGCTTCTTCTTGGTCACCACCTATCTCCTCTAGAACGGGAATCACTTCACGCGCAACAAAGGGCATACTCACGAATGCTGTCGCCAGTACCATCCCCGGAAAAGCGAAGATAACTTTGAAATCCAATGCTTGTAAAGCTGGACCGAACCAGCCATTGCGCCCGTAAAGTAGTACAACCATGAGTCCTGCAACTACAGGCGAGATAGAAAAGGGCAGGTCGATAATGCTTAAAAGAAAAGCACGACCTGGGAATTGGCGGCGGGCGATCGCCCAAGCTGCACACAAACCAAATACTGTATTTATAGGTACAGTAATGACAGCCAAAGCTACCGTCAACCAAGCTGCATGAATAAAATTGGGTGCGCTGAGGTTAGAAAAGAAGGTACCAATTCCACCTTTAAAAGCTTGGACGAAGACATTGATAGCAGGAATATAGATTACCAAAGCCAAATAGAACACTGCGATCCCAATCAAAATGACTGGCGCAATATTTCTTGGTTTAACACGCTTTTGAGTATTTGGTTCTGCTCCTGTCGTTGAATGAAAATGTGGTTGTGGAAAATCATCACTTTGCGTCATATCTTCGTCCCCAAGCTTGTAAAAGATTAATTCCCAGCAGCATTACCAACGAAATTATGAGTAACACCATCCCAATAACTGTGGCTCCAGAATAGTCATACTGCTCTAAGCGCTGGAAAATAAGCACAGGTGCAATTAAGTCATTGAAGGGAGTGTTGGAGGCTACAATGACGGTCGAACCATACTCCCCGACTGCACGAGAGAAACCCAAAGCAACACCTGTCAATATCGAGGGAAATAACGGTGGTAGAATAACCTTCCAGAAAGTTTGCGACTCAGATGCACCCAAGCTCCAAGCTGCTTCTTCAGTTTCCTTTTCCATCTCTAGCAGTACAGGTTGTACTGTTCTGACGATAAATGGTAAGGATATGAATATCATTGCTATTGCTACACCTGCGCGAGTGAAAGCTATCTTGATCCCAAATGGTGCTAATAAAGAGCCAATCCAGCCGTTGTCACTGTAAACTGTTGCTAGGGTTAGCCCTGCTACTGCCGTTGGTAATGCAAACGGTAAATCTACGGTGGCATCAAGCAAACGCTTAAAAGGAAAATCGTAGCGAACGAAGACCCAAGCAATAAGTGTGCCAAAGACACCATTGATGAGACCTGCTGCTAGGGCTGTTAAAAAAGTGACTTGGTATGTCGAGAGCGCAATTTCACTGGTGGCAATTTCCCAAAACTTAGCAGGAGGTTCAGTACCTGCTTTCAGTAACATCGCAGTTACTGGTAAAAACAACATTACAGCTAAGTACAAGAAAGTAATTCGCCATGTCCAGGGAAGCTTAGCCAAACCAACCAGGTAGCTCTTCCAACCTGGAAGTTTTCGACGAACCTGTTTTTCCTGTGAAGATGATGGAGGTGAAGATATAGTCATAAGCAGTGAGTGAGAAAGTAGGGAGATGGGGGAGTGTTAGCGTTTGCGCAGCGCCCCCTCCGGGGCTAGCAAGCCGTAGGCTGGGAGAGAGTCATTAGTGATAATTTATGACTAATGACTAATGACTATTTTTTTGCTTGAATTTGGTCAAAAACAGCCCCATCTTCAAAGAACTTCTTCTGAATAGAGTCCCAGCCACCGTAATCTTGAACTGTACCTAGACTTTTGACCTTGGGATATTTGCTAGCAAGTTCCTTGGTCTGTGGAGTTTCTTCTATAGGTCGGAATCCCACTTTGGCAAATTCCTGCTGTGCTTCTGGAGTGTACAAGTATTTGACAAAAGCTTCAGCAACTTCCCGATTTCGGTGTTTATCGACGTTCTGATCTACAATTGCGATTGGATTGTCGATGGAGACGTTTACATCAGGAATGACGTAATCTACTTTTTCGCCCTTTTGTTGCGCAAGAATAATCTCGTTTTCGTAGTTGATTAGCGCATCCCCTTGACCCCGCTTAGCAAAGATATCAGTTGCTTCACGAGCATCTTTTGTTAAAATAGGCACATTTTTGTACACCTTGGTCACAAACTCTAGCGCTTTTTGATCTCCTCCTCCTGTTTTCGCGACAGAATTCCAAAGCGCGAGGAAGTTCCAACGAGCTATACCAGAGGTTTTGGGGTCAGCGGTAATTAACTTTACGTTATCCTTTGCCAAATCTGCCCAAGTTTTGAGACCTTTTGGATTACCTGGGCGAGTGACTAATGCAGCAACAGATTTGGAGACAATGGCATTATTGGGAAATTCTTTCTCCCATCCTGGCTCAATTAACTTAGCCTTCTGAATCTTGTCTACGTCTAACCCAAGTGCTAGGTGAACAACATCTGCTTCTAAACCATCAATCACAGCACGGGTTTGAGAACCAGAACCCCCATAGCTTTGATCAAAGGAGACATTCTGGTTATGTTCTTTCTTCCACTGTTCGACAAATTTTGGAATAATAGCGTCGTGAGCTGCTTTTGTGACGGCAAAAGAAACAAGAGTTAATCTCACATCTTGGTTATTTGCAGCCACAGGTTTTGCAGTGGAACCACCTGCATCAGTGCTAGTGGAGGAATTACTCGCACCGTTACCAGAGCAAGCGGCGATCGCTACACTCAAACTTACTCCCACCAAAAACAGTGACAGAAAGCCTTTTATAGAATTCAGCCTAAATTTATGAACGATTTTTAAGAATATTTGCTTTGATTCTAAGATCTGCTGCCAAAAACTCATGTTGTTTTTCCCTGACATTTTACGGCATAGCGCTAAGTTAACCGTATTTATAGCGTATTGTGAGATATAATACATAGAATTTGCCGAAAATGCAAGAGAAATTCATCACTTTCTTGATAAGAAAAGTGGAAGTTTTTGGGAGCTATTGCCGGAGAAACTGTTGCGGGAAGCAGCTATGGAAACTTATGAGGTAACCCATCTTGAAAGACTAGCAGTTCTCCGGGGAGGATTTGCGTCCAGACTTCGTTGTCAGTTAGAGGAGTGGTGGCGATGACAGCAACGCGATCGCTTGGACTGGTCAATTCACTAAAATCAACAGTCACGTCTTGGTCAATTAAATGAGCCGCTGCAAAGGGCGCTTGACGTACGATGTAGCTGAGTTTTGTTGAGCAGTGAGCAAAAAAGTGTTCGCCATCGGAAAGTAAGTAGTTAAAAATACCTTTTTGTGCTAATTTTTCACTGACTTCCTTAAGTACTGAGTAAAGTTTCTCCAAAGGAGGCTTTTTCTGAGGAAAATATTCTCGAAATCTTTCCAGTATCAGGCAAAAAGCTTTTTCACTATCGGTGTTACCTACAGGTTGATAAAAACTAAAGTCTTTAGGATCAAAACCTGGCAAATCTCCATTGTGGGCAAATACCCAGTATCTTCCCCACAGTTCACGACGGAAGGGATGGCAGTTTTCCAAAGTAACTTTGCCTTGAGTTGCTTTGCGGATATGAGCAATTACGTGAGTGGAGTGGATAGGATAGTGTCGCACAAACTCAGCGACGGGAGAGAAAACAGAGGGTTTGGCATCTAAAAAAAATCGGCATCCTTTCCCTTCAAAGAAAGCAATTCCCCAACCATCGCGATGGTCGTCAGTTTTGCCTCCCCGCGTCGAAAAGCCCTCAAAAGAAAAGCAAATATCAGTTGGTACATTGCAATTCATTCCCAGCAGTTGGCACATGGATGTTGAAACTCTGAATTTTAGACTAGTGGCTGGGATCAAGATAATCCAGAATCGCTCAATTGATCTGGTACGAATGTTTCATTCCACAAAAATTCACTCTTCAGTTCTGTAGGAACGCTTCACGGGCAGCGATTGCAACCCGTTACCAATCAAAGAAACACTCTTGAGGGAAAGAGAGAAGGAGGGAGTGAAATCAATTGAAGGACGTTGTTAGTCGGGGAACTCGCCTGCAGTACTGCGTTGCTCACACTTGGTTTGAAAAACTGACTTCTGTTAATCGCGAGTCATGGTTACCACAGGTACTTGATTTTTTAATCAGTCTATGGAACTGTATTAAATCAATAAACACATTTTTCAGTCAAATAGCCGTACTTTTATTTCTGGAGCAATTTTCAATCATGGATCTAATCAAAACTTGGAAGTCTTGGTCACAACCTTGGCAAAAGTCTTCAACCCGTGCCCGTACCCTGTTCATTGCTGCGGGTTTAAGTGTTGGCGCAGTCATACCTGTCTATGCAGGAGCGACTCTACAAAACCCAACTTCTAAGCCTGAACTCATCAGTCAGAACCAAAAACCACTTGAATTAACTCTGGTTTCCTACGCTGTAACCAAAGAGGCTTACTCAAAAATCATTCCACTATTTGTCAAAAAGTGGAAACAAGAGCGTAAACAGGACGTCACTTTTCGAGAGAGTTACGGTGGTTCTGGTTCCCAAACACGAGCAGTCATTGATGGTTTGGAAGCTGATGTAGTAGCGCTGGCGTTAGGACAAGACGTGAACCAAATCCAGAAGGCAGGGCTAATCGGTCCTAACTGGGAAAAAGAGGCTCCTAACAATGGGATTGTTACTAAGTCCGTGGTTGCGTTGGTGACTCGTAAAGGCAATCCTAAACAAGTTCGTGATTGGAACGACTTGGTTAAACCAGGAGTTAGCGTCATAACTGCCAATCCTAAAACTTCTGGAGGTGCCCGTTGGAACTTCTTGGGACTGTGGGGTGCAGTGACTCAAAATGGAGGGGATGACGCAAAAGCCCTCGATTACGTCTCTAAGGTTTACAAAAATACCCCTGTGCTGCCAAAGGATGCGCGGGAAGCCAGTGATACTTTTTACAAGCGAAATCAAGGGGATGTATTGTTGAACTATGAAAATGAAGAGATTCTAGCTAAACAGAAAGGTGAAGCTGACAATGCTGTGGTGATTCCTCAAGTCAACATTTCCATTGATGCCCCGGTTGCTGTGGTAGACAAGGTGGTGGATAAACGCGGTACTCGTCAAGTCGCAGAAGCTTTTGTCAAGTTCCTGTTCACACCAGAAGCACAACGGGAATTTACGAAAGTAGGGTTTCGTTCTGTGAACTCTACAGTAGCTAACGAAACACAGAAGCAGTTTCCGAAGGTTGGCAAACTCTACACAGTTTCAAACTTCGGAGGCTGGGACGCAGTTCAGAAGAAGTTCTTTGCAGATGGAACTGTTTTTGACAAGATTCAGGGAGGAAGACGCTAAAAAATAATACGGTTCAGTTAGTAGCTGTGGGCTTATCTGAACCGTATTGCTCTAAAAAAAGCTTTATTGGGTAAAAGTGTCAGAGAAAATAATTCACCCTATGGCTAACGCCACGCCTTACGGCTATCGGGTTCGCCAGATGCCTACGGAAGAGCCAGTACTGCGGGAGGGTAACCCTGGTGCAGGTATCTGGCGTTGGAAACCCTCATCAAGCACTGGTCTCACCTAATCAATCGGTGCGTTGGGAACTTGTGCGTCTATTTGCGCTTGAGACAAATAAGGAACTGCTGGGTTTAACTCGCCTACACTGAAAACACCAGCAGGAGGTGCATTCAATTCAATCTCGCCAGTTAATGGATTGCTTCTTACAATTAAGTTCGTTCCATCCACAATCTTGACATATAGAGGCTGCCTTGGCTGTTGCTGTTGATTTTCTGCAACGGGATTTTCTGTAACGGGATTTTCTACAACAGGATTTTCTGTAACAGGAATGCTTATACCAGCTACGTTCACACCACTCGGCAGGTAAATGCCATCACAGTCCCATTCATCGTCTGTCTTTCGACCATTTCCCAGGTAAAAGAGGGTGTTGGCAGAAGAGCCATATTTGCTGGGTTTATGAGCGTAAACAGCTAATGTCCTTCCAGTTTCATTGCGACAGACGCCCCAGTCCTCTGTGGTTTCCATAATATACTTCTGGAATTGCAAATCAGAGATGCCCTTCTGAATTTGCTCTACGGTATTGTAACCAGCTGCTGATGGGTTATTTCTTGCCTGCAAGAGTTGATTAAGTTGTTGAGTAATCTGAGCATACTCAGGACTCTTTTCGGCAATTGGATCTGCAAATGAAGGCTGAGCAATAACTAGATTGAACAGCAGGAAAAGAAACACTAAAATTGGCTTGAATATTTTCACCATTTTTCTCCTTTTTAACAAGAAATAGTCTTTTCCACTAAAAAGTATGTTATTCTGCCTGAAACATTTTTTTACAAAATGCACTTGTTGACCCTATGATATCTAACCACCTTTGATGGCATCAAATATTCTTATTTATCAAAATCATAAAAGTCATTTCTTAAACTTGAAAAATAAAAAGTCAGCAAATGTCAATAGACGAGCTACATAGCACAAAATTCTAACAAGCACAAAGAATACACTCGAAATGACTATAGCAATCCTATCTGATTTTTGTGAATCACAAAGTAGAGACGCTTAACGCTTA
>NZ_CAWPKW010000261.1:0-47926 GCF_963888615.1 Brasilonema octagenarum UFV-OR1
CGTCTCCGTAGGAGATACGCGTAAGCGTGTCCCTTTGGGACTTACAAAGTAGCGTCTGTGCAGGAGATACCCGAAGGGGGAAGTGAAATGTATCAGGATTTTCGTGAAAGGGTATAACTTTTTGTGTTGAGGCTGCAATCCATGAATTGGATTCTCATCGCCGAAGACGATCCCCGTATTACTTGCCTTTGCGGGAAACGAGAAATTGGTTGCCGTCTGCGAACATGAGAATAGAACCAACAGACATGAAATTCTTGGCAGATGACTAATTTAAAAATCCAAAATCGTTTATTAATCTACGTACCATTGGTGGTTATAGCAGTATTAACGCTATTTCCCCTGTTTTGGCTAATCAGTACAGCGTTAAAATCATCAACAGAAAATATATTTCAATCCCCCCTGCAGTTATTGCCAAGTCAACCAACCATCGAGAATTTTGTCAATGTTTGGCAAACAAATCCCTTTGGGCAATACTTATTTAACAGTACCTTGGTGGCGGTGCTGACTGTATGCTTAAATCTAATTTTTTGCGCTTTAGCTGCTTACCCGCTGGCAAGATTGTCTTTTCCAGGCAGAGACTGGATTTTTCTTGCCATTGTTTGCACGATTATGATTCCTTTTCAAATCGTGATGATTCCGCTGTACATTTTGACAGTCCAGTTGGGTTTAAGAAATACTTATTTGGGAATCATTTTTCCTGATTTAGCTTCTGCTTTTGGGATTTTTCTGTTGCGACAAGCTTTTATGAGTGTCCCCAAAGAGATGGAAGAAGCAGCACGTATGGATGGCTGTTCGGAGTTAGGCATCTGGTGGCATGTTATGATTCCGGCAATTCGTCCAGCACTCGTCACTCTGTCAATTTTTGTATTTATTGCTTCTTGGAGCGACTTTCTATGGCCTTTAATAGTTATTCAAGATGAAAACTTATACACTCTTCCTTTAGGAGTTGCCAAGCTTGCGGGTACATTTTCCTTGAACTGGCGGTTAGTCGCCGCAGGCTCAGTCATTTCTATCGCTCCAGTACTATTACTATTTCTGTTTTTACAACGCTACATTGTCCCCACAGAAACTGCTAGCGGTGTCAAAGGTTGACGCTCCTTGTGGCACAAAAATGATTAACGTACAAAATTGCCAAAATGCTCTGGTTGTGGAGTCGTTGGAGGTGAAGTATTTTGCCAGAGTGATTTATTTGGTTGGTTCTGAGAGGATGTCATCTGAAAAAATACGTAGATGAAAACTATCACTGCCAAACTCGTTATTACACCAAAGCCTATTCCCAACAGCAAAATAAAATTTCTACGAAGTACCAAAAGATCATTCTCAGCGCTTTTGTCAGCAGTAAATAGTTCTTGAGATTCGACTGGTAACGACACTTCGCTAATCCTTCGTTTTTCTGTGACTGGAATCAAAGGAAGCAAAGTAGGGTTAAGAGCGCTTTTGTCAGCAGTAAATAGTTCTTGAGATTCGACTGGTAACGATAGTTCGATAACCCCTTCGTGTTCCTTCGCCGGGATAAATAAATCTATGAATTTTCCCTGCTTAAGGTTCATATGAATTTGCTGACGGGTTTCCCAGGAAATCAACACTCCTGGCTTCGCCTCCTGATAACTACTCACGTCTTTTAGAATCAGGGGTTTTAAAGAATTTGAAAACTTGTGGCGTTCCACCAGTGTTAATGGTCCCTTTTGCAGGCAAGCACAAACTTTTTCAACCTGGAAAGAGTGTAGTGGTTTGGTTAGGTGGTAGCAAATAAAGTACGGTATGTGACTGTAATTAGTGTTATCCCACTCATCGTTGTACAGCCAGCCAAACAACCAATCCTCTAGAGTAACCTGAAGAAGATAAGCAGCTCTGTCACTATGGTTTCTACACTCAAAAGCCTTCCAGTAGCGGAAAACCACCTTTTTAAGAAACGTTTGCTGAATGTCCAAGGGAACCTGCTCACTGGTAAGCAGCTCAAAGCCCACATTAGTAAAGCTAGTATAAACTAGTAAATTGAGAGGCAAATCCATGTTTAATAGGATTCATTGCGGAGGTTTATATATTCTTCCTTTGTGTCTTGTGAAGTATGCATGCTGCTTTCATCTAATGTAACTGTATACACAAAGGAATCATACAAATTTAAGGAACTCTAACGAATCCAGCCTGCTCAATTGCCTTTTGCCCTTGCTCAGTTAGTAAAAGTTTGGCATAGGCTTCTCCTGCTCGCTCTTCGGGACCATTGTTATGCTTAATAATCACAAACAGGTTTGTGGTGAGTGGATAGCTGCCATTTTTGATTGCTTGAGTATTGAGCTGATTACGCTTGCGTATGCACTGCTCGTTTGGCACTTTGGGTTGGCGGTAGGGGGGAATGAGCGAAGTAGGAGTCTGACCAAGTGGCAAAGACCTCACACTACATTGAGGGACTAGTGTACGAGCAGAAGCGTAATACAAACCGCCTGGAATTTTATTGAGTTGGCGCAGCGCTTGTGTAGTAGAGTGGACATACTCGACGTTAGAGCTAAATCCTTGATTATTTAAGTCTTTGTTGGTTGATGTGCCGCTTGATTTGTTGGTTGAAAATATTAGTGTATCTGCGTCTTCTGGATGTTGGGCAAAAGGAGTGATGGGTAAGTCTGGTCCATCAACTTGTTTCCAGTTTGTAATTTCTCCATGATAAATTTGTTGCAATTGGTCAACTGTTAAACCGGGCACCGTGAGTGATGGGTTCACCACTACGGCTATTCCATCAATACCAACTTGACGTTGTTCAAGCGTGAAGCCTCGCTGCTTGGCTGTGTTCAACTCTTCAACTGTTACCGGACGAGAAGACTGTGCAAAATCCAATTGCCCGTTAAGCAACATACGAATGCCTGAACCGGAACCAGGACTGCCGTTTGTCGGTCTTACGTAATTTAACTGCAATTCTGGATGAGCATTTTGAATTTGAGAATCTATTAATTGTCGAATAGGTGCCCAGGCTGTACTGCCACCGTATTTGAATGAACCGATAGGAATATCAGCAGTTGTCTCAAAGGCTAATTTAGGACTAGAGCTAGAGATAGTGTTTGTACTTTGACTAGGCAAAGAGTCAATGCTGTTGGTAATCAACAAGCGTGGGCGCACTAGCCACCAGAACAGTCCACCAATAACCACAAGTGTCAATATTTTACCAATAATTAAGCCTCGTAGAAGGAGTGCCATTTCTCCTTGAATGACGATTTTTTTTCGGTTTGTATTGTCCATAATTTTTTATAGACCCTCCTAGAGAGAATCTGAGAGTATTCAATAGCCATCATGTACTTGTGTACACCAGAAGGAATGAAAAAACTTTTCTTCCCTTCTGCCATCTGCCACGGCAGTTACTAACTCCTGCACGCCTACGCTGCTTTGTATGTCTACGAGACGCCTTACGGAAGAGCGCATGATTGCGTGCGCTTTGCGCTTACAAGTCGGGCATTGCCCACTGTTAGCACCTGCCTCCTCTGCCTTTTTCAAGTCGAGCTTGCAGACTGTTGTTTCTCCTTGGCTGAAAATGTCAAGCAGAATGAATTGGTTACCCTGAATCGTTGTAAATATTTCTGTATTAATATGGCTGTTATTTATAAGATTAGTATTTTTCGCCCAGATCCATACAGAAATATTTTTTGTAAAAAACAAAATTTAGGTAAAGTTGAAAACTATGATTTTTGTCCGAAAAGCCACTCTCCAGAGAGAGGTATATGCACACTTTTTTGTTCTGAGACTTTGATTTGGTAGATGCTTTCGAGGTGATTGGCAATTAGCCTACTTTGATTTGCTATAGATATACGAGATTATCACATCTTGCTTTCAGGAACCAGAAATGATACAAAAAAATGTGGAAAATGACAAAACTGTCTACCGTTCGCCTAAAAGTTCATTTTTCGTTGTCGACACTGCCAGTCCTGTTGCAGGAAGCAAACTGGGCAGTGTCTAACAAAGTTCAACTTTGTCTAACGGTTGTCCAAGTGTTGTGGAACGGACAAAGTGCTAATCAACAACTCCCAACGCGAAATTAACTGTGTAAGGTTCCTCTAGGGATTGCTGAATACTAGGTTTAATGGCGTCGAGATAACGAGCAACAGCCTGGAGTCGTTCGGTATTGGGACGAAAAGTGAGACTTCCTTGTTTTTCAAAAAGTGGTGCGCCTGTGATCGCCTTATAGTTAGAATTTTCACACGAACCTTGGGTGAGCCAGATGGCATCTATGCTGGTGGGGACTAAGCCAGAAGGTAACTCACCTTCCAAGAAAGCCAGCAGACGTTGCTCACAACTGCGGGTATTAATGCCACGATTCTCTAATAACTGGATAACTTCGCTAAAGGATATGGCTCTTGATGGCAAAATTCGCAGCAATTCTGTGAACAGGAAATAGTCGGTGTACTGTTGTCTGGGAACGTCTAAGACTTGAGGATGCAGCGGGAGTACTGCTAAACCATATGCAACCCGACTGCAATTGGGAGAGCCATTTTCACCAAGATACAAATCTTGGATAATTTTAGCGTTGGGCAGTTTCTGCCGCAGCCAACGACTCACCGCCGCAACACAAGCAACCCCACCTGTGAGGATAGCTTGATTTATTGCTTCTGTTGGTATGCCTTTGGCAACAAGTAACCGATTAATTTCTCGGTTGAGGCGTCGAACAAATGGCACAAACACCTGGCTTTCTAAGTCTCGTCGCTGCAAAACCCATTGCTGATCTGCCAGTTCTAGAGTAAAAGATTCTTGGTGTTGCAAAATCAGCTTGAGAGCGATCGCCGCCTCAATAATCGCCTTTCCTAAAAGTGAACTTTCTAAGCGTTGCTGTAGGCGAATGCGTTCTCCAACATCTGGTTCCCCAGCCCGAGGCAAATTCAATTCTTCCAAGCTTAAACTAGAAAACGACATCTGATCTAAACCAGGAATTGATGGTTGCCAATTATTGGATTTTGTGGTATATGTTTTGGTATCTTCTTGAGAAATCGTGCGTAGTTGTCGCCATTTAGATGGCAATAGCAATTGACAAATAATGTCTTGCTCTAATTCTTTGCCAGCATAAGCAAAACCGTGAAGCATAAAATCACTATGGGTGAGGTATTCTAAGTTTTGCGGCAAATCAACTAACGCCATTTCTGTTGCAGCATCACCGATATTAAGGACGAAAGTATTACCCACAACAGGGCGATCGCTGCTTCTTGCAGAACGAGTCCCCTGATGATCTGTAATTTTGACGATTTCACCTTCAGCGCCATCAAGTTCTGACAGCAAACAAGCAATCCCTTCCTCCAAGAAAAAGACTTGTTCCGGATGCTGCACTAATTTGCTGATAAGTATAGCTTCTCGGATGTTAAAGCGATATTGTTCCGACCAGTTGGATGGGCAAGTGCAAATAACACCAGTAATTTCATTGATAATACCACGGAAGGTTTCTTGCTCTAGACCAACAGCGGCTGCAGTTAAACCCAACGTCGTGCTGCTGCGATCCGAGGTGAATGTTAACAGCAATTTCGAGAGCGATCGCACAACCCAAACCAATGGAACAGTATAAGATTCGTTTAATTGCAAAACTGGTTCCCATTTTTGTCCTTCACTCTTGTAAGGTAAGGCAATTTGCAGATAGGGTTTCAACTGCGCTGAGAATAAGTTATCCGTTGCAGCACCTAACTGAGGTGATCCAGAACCCGTAGCCATATTCTCAGGTACTTTTTCTTCAGCTACAGCCCCTGGTGGTGTCGCATCTTGTGCAAAAGAGTTTTCTGTTTCGCCGCCACTCACCGAAGCAGTTGGCAGATAAACTTCTGCTGGTAAACGAAACGACCGTTTTATAGAAGTTGCTTCCTCTTGGGTTTGTGCTGCTGACCAGTACAGAGGATACACCTGTGTTGTGGAACGATTTAACAAAGCAGCAGAAATTCCGCTTGTACCCAAATCAATTCCTAAATACCAAACAGATTTACGAGCTTCGTTATTTCTTGAACCATAGATCTTAACAGAAGAAGCTTCGATTTCTTCTGTTACCACATTTTTTTTGAGTTCCGCTTGTGGTTCTATTGTGGTTGAGTTTGACTCAGTCTCTGCTTGTTCTTGATTTTCGCTTTGAGTTAAAGGGTGCAACAGAGCATTTATCTCCCCATCAAAACTTGCTAAATCCAGTTCCAACTGCTCCAACTGCGCTTCTTCCAAGGAAATATCAACCATTTCTGTAGATTGATTTTCTTCTTGAAATAGCACATTCTCTTGTGGCGAACCAGGAACGTTGTTATCTGACGACTCTTGTACATCACGATTTTGAATCTCAGCGGTTGTTGATTCAACAACATTGTGTGGAGGAGTTTCTAGGGTTTCTGAAGTGATAGGTGCTGTGCTTACTGTAAGTGACTGCTCGCGGTTTATATCAGCCAATAAATCAGTCAACACTGTAATTATATTTTCAGTTGTTGGACTAACTGGGCTGGTACTGTCAAAAGAAACAACTTGAGTGTACTCTTCCACAGACGGTAATTCTGGCAATATATTTTCCCGAGGAATGGATGATTGTTCTGTAGTTTCCAAGTTCAGACCTTGTGTCTGTTTTGGCTCATCGGTACTGAGTTTTACAAGATCCGCTTCTAGTTCCTCCAACCAGGGATCTGGAATTTCAACAACAGAATCAACTTGTTGTTCTTGATTTGTTGCAGCGTTTGGATAAGTTTGTGAGAGATTCGACACTGGTGAAGCTGGTACTTGCGGTGCTTCAAAAGTTATCTCATACAGGAACTCTGATTGTGGTTGAGGAGTTACAGTTGGTGGCGAAGTGTTGGCAGATGAGATAAGTGTTGGTTGGTCAGATGATAACTCATTTGTGACATTTGTGTCGGTCTGCGTCACATCTTTGTCATCATCAGTTGTTACCGCCGGTCTAGTTGTTGTTTGTCCCTCAAAAAATTCATCTATAAAAGTTGTCAAATCAATGGCATCAAGTTCAGATAATTTATTTGTGATATCTATAACATTTGTAACTTGACTTTCAGCAGGTGTGGTTGTGGTTTGCTCAAATAACTCATCTGTAAATTCAGGGAATGTAGGAGTAGATGATTTTTCTGTGATATCCGTGACTTCACTGGGCGCTGATACAGTTGGCGTTGGCTGAGCAAAGAAGTCATCCGTGATATCAGTGACTTGAGGTGTTGGCACATCTATGACGTCAACACCAAACAGACTGGCATATAGTTGGTCTACTTGATCACGAATCAATGGAGAACTACCCTGGTGTACAGCACTAATATCAGCAGTCTCTACAAAGCTTTGTGTGTCTTGCCTGTCCAGAAAAACGACTGCATTTAAATCTGATGCATTCGCACTGCCCTGTTGTCCTTCCAAGCTAAGTACTTGGTTATTTGGTGTTACTTCAGATAGTTCTGAAGCTAACTGATTAGATTCTACTAACTGTGTTGTTTCATCTTTTATATTCTCAACAGACGGTTGGTTGATGGAAGTTTGTTGTTGCAACTGCTGCGTAAAATTGGTGATTAAACTTGCCAGTAACTGTTCCCCTTGCACTCCTTTGCTGTGCATTCTCGCCAGCGCCTGGGACAAAGACTCGTGATAAGTGTGAATATTGCCTTGTAATGCCTCAAAAACAACATTCACAGTTCCATCAAGAGCGAGTAACTTTTGATCTAATTTGTTTGTAAGTCTTGATAATCGTTCCACTTGCTCTGGTGACTCAACTACAGGTAGAGTCGAAGAAGTTGCAGGTTCTGTATGATCTTGATGAGTTGTCACCAAATGCTGGATTTGAGAATTGACTCCAGTTTCTGTCGTTGATAGTGTAACATCAGACACAACGCGGCTTTTTAGCACCTGCAAAAATTCGGAAATCATCCGCTCCTGATTCGCCAATTGCTGTGCTAAGGAGTAGTTATGCAGGCGTTTTTGTTCTAATTGCCTAATTTCTTCGGCAAGATTTGATCGCTGTTGCAATAGTACTTTGATTTCTTCTTGTAACGGTGCCAGTACTACGGCAAATGGATTGTTTTCTTGTCCTGCCACAACATTAATATTTTCCTGTTGCTGTAAAGATTGCTGCTGTGGCAAAGATTGTTGTGATTGTAGCTCCTCGTAGGTTTGAACTTGAGGATAACTTTCTGATAAATTGACTAAAAAGTCGCGAATTCGTTCTAAAACTTGCCGTAGTTCTGATCCTTGATTAGAGAAAAGTCTAGGTAGACGCTTGTTGGTGAGTAAGCGGTCAATGTCTGCAATCAGTTGTTGAGTTTCTGTTGCGCGGGAAGTCACGTTAATTTACCTTATCTAGAATTTTAACTCAGGTGGCGATAGAAAATTTTTTAACTGTTGCAACTATGTTAGGCATTAAACGGGTATCCGGCAATATTATTGTAGTTTGCAGCAAAACAGCTAAAGATTATAGGGTAGCAAAAATTCATGACCATGAGTATTATTTATTTAGCTTGCCTATAGTTTTGAGTTGTAAGTATTTAAGTTTACAGTGCTGCTAGTCTTCAATCTGGGAACTGTAAGCTGTAGACTATTTATTATTGCCATACTTTTGCGAATTTTTTTGCGACAACGCAATACTTTTGCTAAAAAACGATTGGCTCGCTTTATTGTGTAACATAGTTTATTCTTAGATTTTAATGCCTGTACTTTAATAGCCTAGGCTTATAAAAGTAGCGTTATTTTTTGTGTATATTACAGCTTTTATCAACAAAATGTCGTAATGGAAGACCGGTATAGCGTACAAGCACTTACCAATCCCTTAAGGTATTTGGCACCCTTTTTCCAAGGGTTACCTGAAACCGTTGTAGAACAAGCACTTACTCATCTAGTAACCCGCACTCATCCAGCAAATCAAGTGATTTTGTTAGAAAATGACTGGGGGGGATCCGTATATTTTATTATAGAGGGTTGGGTAAAAATACGGACTTATAACTTAGAAGGCAAAGAGGTAACACTGAATATTCTTGGCAAAGGAGAATTATTTGGTGAAATGGCAGCTCTTGATGAAGTACCTCGTTCCACTGACGTCATTACGCTAACTTCTACGATCATTGGTAGTATGCCAGCACAAGATTTCGTCAAGTTACTTCAAACAGAACCAATGGCGGGAGTCCGACTGGCGCAACTGATGGCACGTCGTTTGCGTCAAATAAACCGGCGATTGCGCTTAAGGGAATCTGACAGTCAATCGCGGGTAGCAGATACGTTATTGTTTTTAGCAGAGGGGCAGGGAAAGAAAGGAGAAGAGGGAATCAAAATTCCGAATTTACCTCACAGGGAATTGAGTAGTTTAAGTGGGCTGGCAAGGGAAACAGTTACACGAGTCTTGACTAGACTGGAAAAAAAAGGATTGATTAAACGAGAGCAAGAGGTGATTTGTATTCCCGATTTGTCAGCCTTAGAAAAAATGATCGTTTAACAGTTGCTCGTTCTTCTCATCTTACCTCCTTTGAAATTAATGGTCAGGCAAACAAAAGACTCTAACAAAAACTCTATGAAGCTGGAAGTGCCGTTAAGAATGGTGGAAACGGCGTTTTTAGCAAGCACCGCTAGCTTGATTTGGTTTATTAATTTTTACTTTCCTTTAGGACCTGTATTACGAATATTTTTTCCCGTGCCGATCGCCCTAGTATACCTTCGCTGGGGCAAACGAGCGGCATGGATGGCGGCGCTCACATGTGGATTGCTGCTTTCGGTGCTGATGGGACCAGTCCGCAGTCTACTGTTTGTCATCCCCTTTGCCTTTATGGGCGTACTTTTAGGATCAACATGGAATCGTCGGGTTCCTTGGATTGTTTCCATCACCTTGGGTGCACTATTGGGAACCATTGGAGTCTTTTTTCGTATATGGTTGATGTCTGTGCTGACTAGTGAAGACCTTTGGATTTATGTCATCAACCAAGTGACGGACTTTATAGAGTGGGTTATTCTCAAACTGGGAATTTTGGTGAATCCCAGTGTATTTTGGATTCAAGTGGGGGCGATCGCCTTAATTATCTTCAACAACTTTATCTACTTATTTACAGTACACTTAGCAGCATGGCTGCTGTTGGATCGCCTTGGTAACCCCATCCCTCGCCCCCCACGCTGGGTGCAAGTGATCATGGATTATGAATGATGGTCAACAATTAGGGGTGTAAGGGCGAACAGAGAACAGGGAACAGAGAACAGGGAACAGAGAACAGGGAACAGCGAACAGGGAACAGCGAACCCCTACACTCCCTGTGTTTCTTGAAAGTACTAATAACTAATGACTAATGACCAATGACTTTATTCGTATTTATACTCAGACTGATCAGGCTGAGGAATGGATAACAAAATATCGCGGTTGTTTACCGGTATTTGCCTGTGTTTTAGGATTTACTGAAACTGGTTTGATTCCTGGAATTTCCGCAGCTGGTCGTACTTGTGAGGATAGAAAATACACCGCTTGTGCAGATGCTGAGTTTTTATATTATGGTGCAAAACATAAACCGAAATATTCTTTACCACCATTAGCGGCTGGGGCGTCTCCTGTGATCATTTCCCGCGCTGTGCTTGAGGCGCTAAATATTCCACTTTATTTATTCAATGCTGGTTTACCTCAGTCCCCTGCTGTCCCAGCTATTGATTTAGGTGGTTCTTCAGCTAGGTGTTTAAGTCAAGGCGCTGCTATGGAACTTGCAACGGTACACCACTTGTTCAAGCAGGGGTTGCTTTGGGGAGAACGACTGGGTAAAAAAATCCAAAATCGATATTTTATTTTGAGCGAGTGTGTCGTAGGAGGAACGACAACCGCCTTAGCAATTTTAACTGGCTTAGGCATACCAGCAGTCGGAAAGGTTAACAGCTCTCACCCAGTTTGCAATCACGCGCAAAAGTGGGCAGTGGTGGAGGCTGGGCTGGAGAAGATGAGGAGTCGAAGACAAGCAGAGGAGGAAAGGAAGGAAGGAGGGAAGGAAGGAAAAAAGGATATTTTCCCACACCCTTCGGGTATCTCCTGCCCAGACGCTACGCGTTCGCGAAGCGTCTCTGAAAGAGATACGCAGTCGCCTCTGTCGGGAAACCCGTCATTCGCGCTGTCTGACTCCCACACTCCCACACTCGCACACTCTCACACTCCGCTATCCTCATCCCCTGCTTCTATTGATCCCCTTGATTTAGTTGCAGCAGTGGGCGACCCCATGCAAGTTGTAGTTGCTGGGATGGCGATCGCCCTTAGCCGCAGTTGTGGTGTTTTGCTTGCTGGTGGAACACAAATGCTAGCAGTATATGCACTGATCAGTGCTATTACTCAAGTTTATGCTTTGTCCTGGCGACCAGAAGAAGTTCTTATCGGAACAACCCGTTGGGTAGCACAAGACCTTACGGGGGGCACAATTGAACTAGCCCAGCTAGTTGGTAAGAGCAACATGACTCCTAACGGAGTGACTCCACCGCTACTAGCGACTGAACTGAGTTTTGCTGATTCCCGTTATCCTCAACTAAGAGCCTACGAGCACGGTTTTGTCAAAGAAGGTGTCGGCGCTGGGGGCGCTTGTATAGCTGCTCATCTAGTGCAAGGTTGGCAGCAACATCAACTTTTGCAAGCAATTGAACACCAATTAGAGCAATATGAAAAGGAGTCAAAATACACAACTCAGAATTCTCAATGATCCCATGTCTAGAAGCCAGGGGTCAGAATTCAGAATATAGCCAAGCAAAAAACATGCTTTTGTCAAGCTTTAGAAGAATTTTGCATTTGGTTTATATGTAAATCGAACAAGAATGCAATGAAATTAGCTAAAAACTGCGTACAAATTTTCAACCTGAGTTGCTATGGCGGGAGTTTTAATGTTCTTGGTTGGTTAACTGATGGGGAGTTTGAGGGGCTATAAGTCCCGCGCCATACCCTGAGCGAAGTCGAAGGGTTGGCGTCGGGATACATGGATCCCTCATGAAAAAAGGTAGCATTCAATATGCTGCCTTTTTTCTATTTCTAGAAACCTCTAACAGATGAATGAAGTCTGTTAGAATGTCTAAGGAGGTGATTAAATGCTTTCGTTGACTTACAGCTACCGGATTTACCCAGACGCCGCTCAAGAAGCAAGAATCCTAACTTGGATGGAATCGTGCCGTAAGGTGTACAATTATGCTTTGCGAGAACGAAAAGACTGGATAAGTTCTAGAAAGTGTGCGGTCAACGCTTGTTCTATTCGCTCCGAATATATCATCCCTGCTGACACGCCATACCCTGACTATTACAAACAACAGAATGCGCTGACGCCAATTAAAAAGGATAATCCAGAGCTTCAAGATGTTCAATCTCAAGTGTTGCAAGACGCACTGAAACGACTTGATAAAGCATTCAAGTTCATGATGGAGCGCGGTTTTGGATTCCCTCGGTTTAAAAAGTTTGGTCAGTATCGTTCTTTTGTATTTCCACAGTTTAAATCTAACCCTGTTACGGGTTTTCAAATTAAACTGCCAAAAATTGGGGCAGTGCCAATCAATTTGCATCGCCCAATTCCTGATGGATTTGTAGTCAAACAGGTCAGGGTTATCAATAAAGCATCGGGATGGTACGCTCAATTGGTTCTGCAATCTGATGTTTCCGTACCTGACATTCTGCCGAATAGTAGTTCTATAGGCATTGATGTTGGGTTGGAGAAGTTTTTGGCTGCGTCTAATGGATTATTGGTAGAAAGACCCCGGTTTTTCAATTCTTTGCAAAGCGAGCTTAGATGGCTGCAACGCAAGTTGAAAAACAAGACTAAAGGCTCTGCCAATTACCGAAAAGTGCAGCATAAAATACGTAGATTGTATGAACGTATTTATGATACGCGCAAACAGTTCCATATCAATACTGCTCACGCACTTTGCAATGGTGTAGGTATGGTTTTCGCTGAAGACGTCAACCTTAAAGCAACAAGTCGAGGTATGTTAGCAAAGCATTGCCTTGATGAGCCAGTGCGTTGCGGGGGTTCCCCCCGTTGTAGCACCTGGCGTGCTGCTTGGGGTAGTTTCCTAGAAATCCTTTCCTGGGTTTGTTGGAAACGCAGGGTCTATTTCGCTAAAGTCAATCCGAATGGGACTAGTCAAACCTGCCCTCAATGCGGAAACCATACCGGGAAAAAGAAATTGTTTGAACGTGTTCACGTGTGTGATGAATGTGGATATACAACAGACCGCGATGTTGCTGCCGCTATGGTGGTAGAACAAAGAGGTCTTGCAGCTGCGGGACTCGCAGTCAAGCTGCCTGTGGAGGTAACGCTAACGCCGGGGATTTCGGTCTAGGCACGACCAATGAAGCAGGAAAGCCCAACCGCAAGATTGGGAAGTTTGCGCCATAATCTTTGATTTGGCGCAGGAGGATGTCACGAATGAATTCTTTTGAGCAGTAATTGTTCTTCCAGAGCAGCGATGCGATTGTATGCTGCTGTTAATTGGGCTGTCAGCCGTTGGATTTGAATTTCTGGTGTTATACTTTTATCTCCGCCTTGAAAATTCGTGCTGTCTGGATAAATGCCATCTATGATGACATCCTTATGTTCAAGCTCTGAACTGAAACTGGTTAGCCCTTTTAACTGATAGCGCTTTGCTTCGCTATTTTCCAAGAAATTACTCTGAGCCTCTTGTCCTTTGACTAGGCAGCCTTCTGATAAAGCTTGAGAAACTTTACTATCAAGCTGCGAAATCACCTCACAGAGGGCATCCAGTTTGTTACTCAGAGTTTGGACCTGCTTTTGTAATGGCTCCATTGAATACCCTCATCCGCTTACTTTATCTATAGTATTCAATCTATTGACCATGTTAACTATACTTATGATTTTTTTAACTTTTAATATGTTCTGTTGAAATGCAATACTTAAATTTTTAATTTTAAATATTTCTATATATTCTCTAGAAGTCTTAGTAACATTTTTTATTTACAAAAATTAAATTAGCAGATTTTTTTGGAAAAATACTTACGCTTAACGTTTTCTTGGTGCTGAGTGCATAGGCTGAGTTCTCAGTAAATCCCTCCTGATAAATCCTTTGGATTCTGCGATGATCGCCCATGCTTGGGCCATAAATAAATTCACGATGTAAAACCTTGACCTCAGCACCTTCATTTTTAGGGACTGTAAAACAAAAAGTCAGACACTGCGTACTCAATAACTGGCTGTTTCGGTGAATAATTACTTACGTAAAATATAACTAATAGCTTACATCGGTATCAAGTAAAAAAAGGAAATTTCAAATCGGATTGTCAAAAAACTCTGACAATTCGCGATATTGACTAGTATGCCCTAAAAATAAATATCTTTTCATATAAAAATAGAAATTATAAATCAAGCGATAGAGATATCTTTGAATGGTCTAAGTTAATTCTTGCTACACTTAGGTTTGTAAAACTGCTACTATTAACGCTTTTCCAAGCTAAAAGTCAAAATCAATGGAGCGACGGTCTTTTTTGCTAGGTACAAGTACACTCGCGCTTTCACAACTGCTTGTTGGGTGTGCTAACAACAAACAAGTGTTAAACGTGGAAATATTGCAAGGTTCAATCCCTGGTCAGATAGTTAATCAATTCAGCCGCTTGCAACCCAAAGTGCAATTAAAATTTACTCCTGTAGAGCAATTACACGATTTATTTCAACAATTGCAAACTTGGCAGAAAAAAACGAATAGCACTGATGAGGAAGGATGGCGTCGCTTCGTACCATTTGTGAAATCTCAAAAAGTTACCAAAGCTGATTTAGTCACTTTAGGAGATTACTGGATAAGTTATGCAATTGAGAAGAAACTCATACAACCACTGGATGTGACAAAGATAAAACAGTGGTCTGGTTTGCCCAAAAAATGGCAGGAATTGGTAACACGTAACGACAAAGGTTTGGTGGATACCAAAGGAAACGTTTGGGCTGTTCCTTACCGTTGGGGTAGTACGGTGATGATTTATCGCCGAGATAAGTTCCAAGAATTAGGTTTGACGCCGCCGAGAGATTGGAGTGATTTATGGAATGAGAAACTCCAAGGGCGCATTTCTCTTTTAAATCAACCACGGGAAGTTATTGGTCTAGTTTTAAAAAAGGTGGGAAAATCTTACAATACAGAAAACTTAAATACAGTTCCAAATTTAGAAAAGGAATTACAACTATTAAATCAACAGGTAAAATTTTACGATTCTACTAGATACTTGGAACCTCTACTTATTGGGGATACTTGGTTAGCAGTTGGCTGGTCAAGCGATGTTGTATCAATGATTGGGCGCTATCCACAACTTGAGGTGGTAGTTCCTCAGTCAGGTACAGCACTTTCGGCAGATGTATGGGTAACTCCCGCAGATCAAGGTAAGCAATCTTTTTTATATCAATGGATAGATTTTTGTTTAAACCCTGACGTTGCTGAAAAAATATCTTTACTAACTAAAACAAATTCACCAATTCCCACAAAAATTACTGCTGCTGATTTTCAAGAACCTTTACGCAGCTTGTTACCTATGAAACCTGAAGTGTTTGAGAAAAGTGAATTTTTACTTCCTTTTTCTCAATTAGTAACGGATCAATATGAATCTTTATTCGCCAAAATGAAGGGGTGATCATAGAGTGAGGAGGACAAAGAAAACTATCGATATAGCCAAACACGTAAAAGAGAAACCAACTGCTCGGTGTCAACAGGCTTAGAAATATAATCGGATGCACCAGCTTCAATACACTTGTCGCGGTCGCTTTGCATAGCTTTGGCAGTCAGAGCAATAATCGGCAAGGATTTGAATTGATTCTTTTGCCGAATCAGACGAGTGGTTTGGTAACCATCCAATTCTGGCATCATCATATCCATCAAAACCATATCAATGTCTGGATTGTTTTGCAGAACTTCAATGCCATCTTTACCGTTTTCGGCATACAAAACCTGCATTTGATAACGTTCAAGCATACTTGTCAGAGCAAAGATATTACGCACATCATCATCGACAATCAGCACTTTTTTACCTGCGAGTACAGGATCAGACGATTGCAATTGTTCAAGCATTTGTTGTTTAGGTATCGGTAAGTTTGCCTGTACTCGATGCAAGAATAAAGCGGTTTCGTCCAGCAGACGTTCGGGTGAGCGTACATCTTTGACAATAATCGTTTCTGCAATGCGTCGCAGTTGAGTATCTTCGGCTCTGGTCAGTTCTCTGGCAGTATAGATGATTATGGGCAATGCTTCACCATTTGGTTGCTGCTTAATTTGTTCAATCAGTTCAAACCCACTCATGTCTGGTAGTCCTAAATCCAGCACCACACAGTCATAATGCTGTGAGCGAATCGCCGCTAGTGCTTCTGCTCCCGTTGCAACACCAGTCGTTTCAACATCGCCGTTACCTATCAATTCCACAATGCTGTACCGTTGAGTGGAGTCATCTTCCACGATTAGCAGATTCTTCACACTGCGATCCACAAAACCCTTCATTTTTGTCAATGCTTGCTGCAACGTTTCATTACTAACTGGCTTTTGTAGATAGGCGATCGCCCCTTGTTGCAAACCGCGCTGTCGCCCCTCCTCAACTGTCATGATATGCACTGGAATATGACGCACAGAAGGATCATGCTTGAGGCGATCCAGCACTGTCCAACCATCCATTTCTGGTAAGCGGATATCCAGGATGACTGCTGAGGGCTGAAATTCCTGTACCAATCTCAAACCGGTACTACCGTTGTGGGCAAGGATGACCTTAAATCCTTTTTGGCGTGCCATGTCTAAAAGGATACGCGCAAACATCAGATCATCTTCCACAATTATAAGCAGGCGATCGCCTTGTTGGATGTTACCTCTATCGTCAATTAAGGGACTGGGCAGATCCGGTGTTCGTGTCTGTGCTTCAAAGTTTGGCATAATTGAAGGAGTCAGGGACAAACTCAGAGAACTTTCCATTTCTCTGTCTCTGCCTCCTGCTGCTTGGGGTAAGTAAAGCGTAAACGTGCTTCCTTGACCTAAGTGACTCTCAAGTTTGATTTCGCCACCCAATATCTCAGTGATTTTACGGCTGATTGACAAGCCTAGCCCTGTACCCTCATACTTCCGACTCGTACTACCATCTGCTTGTTGAAATGCCTCAAAAATAATCTTTTGCTTTTGTGAGGCAATACCTATACCTGTATCTTTGACAGCAAAGGCTATAACCATAGGGGCACAATTCAAAGTTTCTTGGTCGGAACTCCACCCCTGGTTTGCCACAAACATCCGTAAGCTGACTTCTCCTCGCTCTGTAAATTTAAAGGCGTTTGCTAACAGATTTTTCAAAACTTGTTGTAAGCATTTTACATCGGTTTCAATTGTTGTTGGCAGTTCTGGAGCTAATTCAATGGTGAAAGAAAGTTTTTTGTCAATTGCGACTTGCCTAAATATGCTTTCTATGCTGTCGCGCAATTCTAGAAATAACATCTGGTTAATGTTAATTGACATAGTTCCAGATTCAATTTTTGCCAAATCTAAAATGTCGTTAATTAACACCAGAAGATCACGACCTGCTGAGTGAATTGTACGGCTATATTCTACTTGTTTTGCACTCAAGTTCCCCTCAACGTTATCTGCTAATAAGTTCGCCAAAATCAATAAGCTATTGAGCGGTGTCCGCAATTCGTGGGACATATTCGCCAGAAATTCTGATTTGTATTTTGACGATAACGCTAGTTGCTCTGCTTTCTCTTCTAATGATTGCCTTGTTTCTTCAAGTTGCTGATTTTTGCGTTCAACTTCCTTTTTTTGCGTTGATAATAGCTCCGCTTTTTCTTCTAAATTGGCAGTTAGCTCTTGTAATTCTTCGTTAGATTGCTGCAACTCTTCCTGCTGCTGCTTCAAAAGTTCTTCTGATGCTTGCAACGTCTGAGCCTGTTCTTCTAATATCTTATTACTGTGCTTAAGTTCTTCTTGCTGAACTTGTAGCTGTTGTGTCAAAGCTTGTGACTTTTGGAGTAGTTCTTGAGTGCGGATATCGGCTGCAATTATGTTCAGTACCACACCTATGGTTTGTGTAACTTGCTCTAGGAAAATCAGATAAATCTCTCCAAAGCGTTGAAAAGAAGCTAACTCAATCACTGCTGTCACCTGATTTTCAAACAACACAGGTAACACAATAATATTTAATGGTTTGGCTTCGCCTAAACCAGAACTGATATGAATGTAATCACTTGGTACATCTGTGAGTATAATTTTTTGTTTTTCTAGGGCACATTGTCCCACCAGTCCTTCACCTAAGGAGAATCGGTTCGACAGATGTTTACGCTGTTGATATGCATAGCTACCGATAAGCTTGAGCATTGGCTGTTCATCAACAGAGTCCATGATGTAGAAAACACCATGTTGTACATTAACCAATGGGGCAAGTTCAGAGAGAATTATACTAGCGACAGTTTCCAAACTTCTCTGACCTTGCAGCATCTGGCTAAATTTAGCTAAATTGGACTTTAACCAGTTTTGTTCATTATTTGTCTGAGTTGTTTGGCGTAAATTGGCAATCATCTCGTTAAACGCCTGCGCTAACGTACCAATTTCGTCCCGGCGATTGTCAGCAGTCGTACTCACAGATAAGTCTCCCATTGCCAGCTTTTCTGTGACTTGAGAGAGTTCTTGAAGAGGTTTAGAAATGTTCCTACTTAAATAAATACCAATTAAAGTTAAGAGTACAAAAGCCAGAGGAATACCATAAGTAATAGTATTCATTGCCTGATGAGTTGCTGCTTGAGTTTGCCGAGAGCGCTGTTCTAATAAATATCGCTCTTCGCTTTCCATGTTTAACATTATGCGACGGATTTCATTGCTCGAATTGTTGCCATTATTCGTCAACGTCTGTTGCCTGACCGCATTTAATCCTTGAGTGTCACGCAAGGAAATAAAGCTTTGCATTGTTGCTATTTTTTTTTGAAGCTCTGGCTGTAGAACATCAATTCTACGCTGCTGATTCATGTTATCCGCCGTTAATGTTCTCAAAGATTTGACACTTTTTTCAATGACTTGAATTGCCGTTGTGTAAGATTGTAAATATCTTTTATCTCCTGTAAGCAGATAAATTTCTTGTGCTTTCTCGGCGTTTTTTAGCTGATAGGTTAAATTATTCAATTGGCCAACAACTTGATAGGTATGACTTTCCCGACTAGAGCTTTCAATAAGATGTTTTGTCGCTTGGTATGAAAGAACTCCAATAGCGACAAGCATCGTTAACCCAAATCCAACGCTTGCACCTATTTTTTTACCTATTGTCAGATTATTAAGCATCTCTATTTAGTTATATTTAGACAATCGCCGCTATTTTTAGTTAACTGTTTGATTACTATTGTAGAAAAATTATTATTTATAATTTTTTTTTGTGTTACTGCTTACAAAAAATATATAAATAATAATTTTTTGTTAAAATCTTCCTAAGAAGACATGATGAATGATAACTGAAAGCAACTTGATTCTTTTACAAGAAATCACAGAATTTTTAGACCAATTCTTTGCTGTTGAGCGATACTCTCAAGAGGAAAGAGGAGGTGTATATTTGCCTTCAACACGCCCTATTAAACGTTTTGGCTTGGTACTAGAACCTGGGGCGCAATTACAGGAATGGGCAAGCACTCAACATATAGATGCACTGTTCTTACATCGTCCTTGGAAACTAGAACCAGGACAACTAGCACCAGATATTGGTGTTATATCTTATCATTTACCATTTGATCAGCGCTTAACGTTTTCTTTCAATTCCAGGTTAGCGTTCGTCTTGGGAATGTCAGGTTTAGAAGTGTTGGGAAACAAAGACGGCAGAGCGATCGGTATGATAGGAGATATTCCGACTCAAAGTTTTGCCCGTTTGTGTGATAGTGTCAATCAAATATTTGGTGGATACGAGCAGGTACGTGCAGCCCAAAGCACTGAAGTCACACGAGTTGCTGTTGTTGGTGCAATGACTGACTCGCTTGTGCGTGAAGCCGCAACTGGTGGTGCGAATGTCTACATAACCGGACAGTTGCGACAGCCTGCTGAACAAGCATTACTAGAAACAAAAATTAGTGCGATCGCCGTTGGTCATCGTCGAGGTGAAGTATGGGGTTTGCGCGCACTTGCTGGAGTCCTACGCGAACGCTGGTCTGACTTAGAGGTGGTTGTGCTTCACCATTCATGAAATGATTAGGGTTTGAGACGTTTTTACAATTCTTTACATAGTTCGGTTTCTTTCTACTGATCTACTTATAGAACTTTTCCAGAATCTCTAGTCTGCAATTTCGTCATTTTGTAAAAACAGGACTTACGCAAGGGAAACGTAGTTGTGTCATTGCGACGTAAGGAAGCAATCTCACAGTCAAGTTCATTAGTAACTCGTGCGTAAGTCCTAAAAAAAGTAGGAGAGTAACAGAAATTTTTTAAAAAAAAATATAATATTTCAAAGTATCAACTACCTAAAGCAAGCTCACGATTCGTGTATCAGGGTAAGCGCATCTTGTGAATAAAGCTTTAGTACATTTCATTAATATTTGGTTCTTGACAAGATTTAGGCAAGCGCTTTCACACTTATAAAATCAATAAAACGAGAAATTTTGATTTTTAAAGCAAATAAAAACATCATGTCCTCAGCACTAGTTAAGCCATTAGATGGTGAATCAGCCATTCCAAGTGACTCAGTGAGTGTGCAGCACCAAGTCGTAGTCGTCGGGGGTGGAGCCGCAGGTATCACAGTTGCCGCCCAACTGCTGAAAAAAAATAAACAGCTTGATGTTGCCATTATTGAACCAACAGACAAGCACTATTACCAACCAGCTTGGACTCTAGTTGGCGGTGGTGTTTACAAAGCTCTTGATACTGTAAGGGATGAAAAAGACTATATTCCTGATAGTGCTACTTGGCTCAAAGATTATGTAGCTAAGTTAGATCCAGACAACAATACAGTTATTACTCAGGAAGGAAAGCGTATTTGTTATGAATATCTGGTATTAGCTCCAGGTATTCAAATTGATTGGCATTTGGTTAAAGGGCTAAAAGAAACAATTGGGCAAGATGGCGTTTGCAGTAATTATGCTTATGAATACGCCCCTTACACTTGGGAACTCATCAAGAACTTCAAAGATGGTAATGCTATATTCACTTACCCTAATACTCCGGTGAAATGTGGAGGGGCACCACAGAAAATTATGTATTTGGCTGATGATGCCTTCAGGAAACAAGGGATACGCCCTCAGTCAAAAATCATGTTTTGCACAGCTATGGGAGTAATTTTCGGCGTTAAAGAATTTGCGGAAAAACTGCTTTCTGTAGTAGAGCGTAAACAGATAGACGTGAGATACAAACACAATCTCAAAGAAATTAAAGCAGATACCAAAACAGCAATTTTTGATGTTTTAACAGATTCGGGTGTCGAAGAAGTCGCTATCCAATATGACTTGCTCCATGTCACACCACCTATGAGCGCACCAGACTTTATAAAACAGAGTAAATTAGCTCTACCAGATGGGGCAAGTCAAGGCTGGGTTAATGTAAACAAATATACGCTACAGCACAATGTTTACCCTAACGTTTTTAGCTTGGGTGATGTGGCGAGTCTCCCAACATCGAAAACAGCGGCTGCTGTGAGAAAACAAGCGCCAGTTCTTGTTCATAACTTACTGGCTTTAATCAACTCAAAAAACCTCACTCAAAAATACAACGGCTATAGTTCCTGTCCAATAACTACAGGATATGGCAAGGTAGTACTTGCTGAATTTGGTTATGACAACAAGCTTTCCCCCACATTCCCAATTGATCCAACTAGAGAACGGTACAGTATGTGGCTGCTAAAAAAATATGGCTTCCCCTATCTCTACTGGAATATAATGTTGAAAGGTTACCCGTTATAAGAGAAGATCTTAGGAATTTACTCTGGAATTTCGGAAATAATTTGTCTTATTGAAGATCTGAATTGTTAAAAGTGGGGAAGAACCCATCTTATCTGTTACTCGACAATTAAACGCCCATCCTCCATGTAGATAATGCGATCAGCCACATCTAAAATTCGGTTATCGTGCGTCACCATCAAGATTGTGCAGCCCTGTTCTTTTGCCAGTTTTTGCATCAGTTCCACCACATCGCGCCCTGATTTTTTGTCAAGTGCTGCTGTTGGTTCATCAGCTAAAACGATTTGAGGATGGCTGACTAGGGCACGGGCGATCGCCACCCGCTGCTTCTGTCCGCCGGAGAGATCCGCTGGATAGTATTGAATGCGTTCCGCTAAACCCACCACTGACAGCATGTTCAAGGCCAGATTACGTCGTTCTGAACGAGAATAGGTGCCGTGTACTTCCAGACCCATCATCACATTTTCTTGGGCAGTCAAACTGCTATGCAGATTGTGTGCCTGGAAAATATAGCCACAGGAGCGACGCGCCTCCACTGCAACGGCTTTTGCAGCACCCACCAGTTCTGTATTCAACATGCGAAGACTGCCTGATTGGGGCGATCGCAAACCACCCATCAGCGACAGCAGCGTTGTTTTGCCTGAACCAGAGGGGCCAGTCAAGATGACAATTTCTCCAGCATTGATGGAAAGATTGATGTCAAAAAGAACCTGTTTTTTCAGTTCACCTTCGCCAAAAAAGTGATCTAACTGCTCAACTTGAATAACTGAAGATGGAACAACTGTGGAATCGTTTGCAATCATAGAAACTGGATTCATCCTGACTCCTAAAAATTATCGGCTGGATCAGCAGATTGAAGCTTGCGAGTCGCAATCATGCCCGACACCATACACATCACAAGCGTTAGAGAAAAGACAAGAGCCAGCCGAGTAAATGTCATTGAAATTGGCAGAGCACCGAGGTTACGAATGAGCGTGTATTGCCCTAATGCTAGTCCCAAGCCAGGGATAAATCCGAGTGATGCCAGAATCAGAGATTGTTCTAACACAATTAGCAGCAAATAGCGATCACGATACCCCATTGCCTTAAACGTGGCATATTCGCTCATGTGATCATTCACGTCAGTCGAAAGAATCTGAAATACGATGACAGTACCGACTACAAATGCCATCACCGTACCGAAGGTAAAGACAATTCCAATCGGTGTAGTCTGCTGCCAGTAGGCTTGCTCGTAGTCCACATATTGCTGTTTTGTGGAGGCGATCGTATCGGGCGGCAAGATGGCTTTGATTTCAGCAAGCACCTGCTCAGGATCAACACCAGGATTGACCTTGACTAACCCCAATGTTATTTGTCCTGGACTACGTTCAGGAAAAAAGCGCAGAAAATTTTCTGGACTGGTGACGAGTGTTCCATCAGTAGCAAACGAAGCGCCCAGTGAAAACAGCCCTGCTACTTTAATGGTTCGACGTTGAATTTCAGTTTTGGCTGATTGCCCTGCTGCGACTTGGGCAACGACATCCGCATACTGCCCTCGACTAAGGCGATCAAACAAAAAGGTATCCGGCTGCTTCAGCTTATGGAGATTCTGGTTGATTTCATCAAAGGTGAATGCGGGGCGATCAAGACTTTGCCCCACCAGCGTTAGTTGAGTTCTGCGACGAGTCTGAGGATTTTTCCAAACGACCCTCGAAATATAGAGCGGTTCGGCAGATTGCACTCCTGGTACATTTTTAATCTGATAGAGACGACGCCGGGGTAAAGTATCTGCCAGATTTAAGTCCCGATACTGAGCGCTGCGAATGATGATGTCTGCATCCATGCCGCGATTGAGCATCGTATTGCTGTCAAACAATGCCGCCTGAATGCCGAGTTGAGCAAACATCAATAGATCGGCAAAACCAATTCCAGCCACCGCAACTAACAGCCGTGATTTGCTTTTCTTCAGTTGCAGCCAGCCTAAGGGAGTTCGGTCTCGCAGCGCCTGCCAAATGCCCTTGTGTGAAGGGCGAGCAGTTGGCAAACTTGGTGGAGTTGAGGGCTGTTTAGGCAATATCAACGTCATAGCTGAATTTCTCCTGTTACTTGCAAATTTGTGAGTCCAGCGACCTTTCGAGTAGAGGCGGCATCAAGCCGCACACGTACTTCGACAACGCGAGCATCTATATTGGCTGATGTGTCAGAGTTGATTACATTTTGGCGCTTGACCTGCATACCAATTTCAGTGACTTCCCCAGAGAGTCCATTAGGCTGACTATCCGCAAATAGTTTCGTTGACTGCCCTAACTTCACCTTACTAACGTCCGTTTCGTAGACCTCCAACAAAGCAATCATTTGCTGCGTTTGTCCTAGTTCAACAATGCCCTCGCTAGAAATGAGTTCACCTGGGCGGGTATGAATCTCCAGCACCATACCGTCCTGGGGAGCGCGAACCGTTGCCAGATTTAGTTGTGCTTGCGCCTGTTTAACAGCGGCGATCGCCTCATCTACTTGCGCCTGGACTGCCGCTACATCGATAGGGCGTACTTCGGCAATACGATCAAGTGTGGCTACAGCGGAGGCTAGCTCTGGCGATCGCGTCGTTTGAATTCGTCGCAGTACCACCTGTGCCTCTTGCAGACTGCGCTGTGCGGTTGCCAGTGTTAGAGCTTTGCTGTCTCGTAACGACGCTGAAACCGCGCCCTGCTGATACAGCGATTCATAGCGCTGTGCCTCTGCTTGAGCATTTTGCAGTTCTGCTTGAAGACGAGCGACTGTTGCTTCCTGCGCCTGAATGTCGCCCTGACGCTGCGCCTCCAGTCGTGTGATCTCGGACTGCTGCGCAGTTATCTCGCCCCTTTTGGCTCCTGCTTTAACCACCGATAGATTTGACCGAGCCACAGCAACTTGCTTCTGTGCTTGAACCAGAGATGCTTGCAGACGAGCGTAACTGTCCAAAATAGCAATCACTTGTCCTGCTTTAACTGGCTCTCCCCGCTTTACTAGAAGCCGCTCGACACGATTCGCACTACCTCCAGAATTGGGGGCAGACAGCCTGATTACCTCGCCACGCGGTTCCAGGTAGCCCAGAGCAGTTATAGTTTGAACCCTGGGAGCCGCTGCTGGTTGGGCGGTTTGGGTGGAAGTGGTCTGTGATCGCCACAGGGAATAAGCCCCGCCTCCACCCAAAACAAGCACTGCACCAACGACTAAAAGCCGTCTGAAAGGTAACCGCTTACTAATGATTTCGACCCTTTGACTCTGCATCATGTTAAACCTCCTGAGTTTAAGTAAACGATTTAGTGTTGTCTGGCGATCGGCAAACCGAAAATCAGTATATTCCGCAAATGCCCAGACTTATCCAGAGACGAGTATACTGTCGTAGCGGCTGTCGCAAGTCAAAGGGCGCTGTTGGTGTTTCCACCGGATCACAGTTGAAAGGCATGGAGTGAAAAGTTATGGCTGTACTCAGTGAATTAGCAAAGGATGAATGGTATCAATTTCAATCAAAGGTACGTGTTAATTATCGAGATTTAAATTATACATTTCTAAACGATCCTCAAAGTCCTCAAAAAGCTCTTATAAAATGTCACTCCAAGGGTTAATTTAAGTTTCTGTTTGAGTGATACTCATTCAAACGTTCGTTTGATATGATTGAAACATATATCTTAATAAATTGCAATGCGCGAATCTGAAATAGCTAGAAAGCTTAATTCATCTGGTGACTGGCAAGCTCTCAATTATGTATCTTCCAAACTTCAAAGAGTAGTATACTAAGTTTCAAAAAAAATTACTATTAGTACTTACAGTTTAAGTAAAAATACTTACAGGCAGGAAATTTGTGATTATTATTTAGCCTCCATTAAGCAAATTTTGGAAATCTACGTATATTACATCATGAAGGACAAAAAGTTGGTTATAATTTATAAAGGTTGAACCGATGAAGAAAATTGTGGTTACTCCAACAACTGATACCAAAGAACAAATCATCAGTGTTGCTGAGCGCCTTTTTGCCGAGCGAGGCTTTTCTGGAACCACATTACGTAATGTAGTGAGTGAGGCACGAGTCAACTTGGCTGCTGTTCACTACCACTTCGGTTCAAAGGAAGATCTGTTTCGAGCCGTGGTTGCGCGGTTTGCTCGTCCAGTCGTTGAGCAAGAATTAGCACTGCTAGAACAACTTCAGGCGGGTAATGAAGTGCCATCGGTGGAAGCGATTTTGACTGCACTACTAAAACCTTGCCTAGAAATTTTGGCTCAAGATAAAGACACCCTGCTCGTCCGCGCTCAATTTATGGGGCGTTGTCGAACAGAACCTGAACCGATTAAGAGTATTGCGACCGATGAATTTGCTGTGTCTAGTGAGGCATTTTTGGATGTGTTGCAACGCGCACTCCCTGAGCAGTCGCGATCGCAGCTCCACTGGAAGTTGGATCTGGTAATTGCAGCGTTAATTCGAGTGCAAACTGAAGCTGGGCAACCTTTTGCACTGCTCCAGATGACAGATCCCGAACATATTCAAAATGCAACAGAGCAACTAGTTAAGTTTCTCAGTCCGGGGATGCGATCATGAATTAACCTGAGTTCTGGTGAATTATTTAGCTTCAAACAAATGTTAGCTTTATTACGCCAAGCTGTTGAAAGAATATATGAAGTTGTTGAAGGTATTTATCTTCCGTCGGGGTAGCTTCGGAGAAACCTAGCCTCTCATTTACTATAAGTAATACTTATCAAAATCCGTTTTAGGTGCTTAAGCGCTATCGAAGAAAAAGTATTACAAGCTACAAACAATGGTAACGATTCCCGTAGTGAAAGAAGTTTGTGATCTACTGAATTTAGGGACTTTAAATTAGAACTATCCGGAATCTAAAAAAAAAGAAGCAATTAAACTCAGCAAGGCTGAGTTTAATCAAAAAAACAAGATGTATGTGAGGTTGGTTCACAGATTTTTTTTAATCCAGTGTTGTACCTTATCCAGCCCAATTTCTAGATCCTTCCCCCAGTCTTTTGATATAGATTCGGTTTCGCGTATAGTTGGAATTGCTCCGACAAGGTAGGTAGATTCTTGATTAGCTCGATGTTTCTGTTTGGATTTTAGAGCATTTTTGAGATATCCCAGATGAGTAGGCAATACGGTTCGGTTAAGCTCAAAAGCAGGTAGACTGAGGTTGTCACTCAAGTGTACTGATGTTGAATGCAACTCAAAGAATTCTCAGTGATCTCGTCAGCAATTGAGTCGGGTACAGTACTCAAAGCTTTAGAAACAGCTATACACGCACAGGCAATCACGCAGGCGATCGCAGACACAGACAGTAATGAGGAACGGAAGCGGGGTTTACCAACACATTTGGTGATTTGTTTGGTGATTGCAATGAGCTTGTGGTCAAAAGCATCAATGAGAACAGTACTGAAAAATCTGGTGGATGGGTTGAGTGAAGTGTGGATCACAGTTGGGCAGTATTGGCGAGTACCTAGCAAGTCGTCAATAACGGAAGCCAGACAGCGTGTAGGATGTAGGGTGATGAGCCGCTTGTTTCATTTGGTAGTTCGTCCTTGTGCCACAGCCCAAACCCCAGGGGCTTTTTTGGGAGGACTGCGGTTGATGGCACTAGACGGGACAGTATTTGATGTTCCAGATACAGTGACAAATGCAAGAGTATTTGGCTACCCAGCAACACGCCCAGGTACGGTAGCTGCTTTCCCCAAGGTTCGTTTGGTACTGTTGATTGAAGCCGGAACACATTTAATCGTTGATGCACTGATGTGTCCGTACCGCATTGGCGAAAGAGCCAGGGCAAAAAAGCTCTTACGCTCTGTACAAAAAGGAATGTTGTTGATGTGGGATAGAGGGCTAGATTCTTACAAAATGGTACAAGCAACCCTAAAACAAAAATGTGATTATTTGGGAAGAATACCAAAGAATGTCAAATTTACCGTAGAGAAAGTCTTGCCGGATGGTTCTTATCTGTCTTGGATTGCCCCGGACGGTAAATCTAAGAAAAAAGGTGGCACAAAAATAAGAGTTCGGGTAATTGAGTACACAATTGATACTGATGCCCAAGGGCAAACTTACCGTTTAATTACTAGTTTGACTGATATTGAGTGCTTTCCCGCTTTATTGCTAGCTACAGAATACCATCGGCGTTGGGAAGTTGAGAGTACTATTGATGAACTTAAAGTCCATCTTTTAGGGCGTAAAACTCTGATTCGTTCTCTCAATCCCCGTGAAGTTGTTCAGGAAATTTATGGCTGGCTGCTTGGTCATTGGGCCATACGTTCTCTCATGTTTCAAGTTGCCGAATCTGCTGAAATCTCTCCTCTACGATTGAGTTTTACTGGCACGCTGAATATTGTTCGTCGGGCTGTTCCTAAATTCCAAGGGCTCCAAATTGACGAATTTCCCTTTTTTTCGCCTGGCTCGTAAGCGAAATTCTGGATGAGCAGATCCCAGAGCCTGAAGGTCGAAGCAATCCTCGTGTTGTCAAAAAAACTAGAGCCAAATTTCCCAGCAAAAAACCCATACATAAAACTCAAACAGCTAAATTACAAACACTCACTTTCTCTGTACTTAACACCGCTTAGAACTTAACCGAACCGTATTGGCCCAACTGTGATCCACACTTCACTCAACCCATCCACCAGATTTTTCAGTACTGTTCTCATTGATGCTTTTGACCACAAGCTCATTGCAATCACCAAACAAATCACCAAATGTGTTGGTAAACCCCGCTTCCGTTCCTCATTACTGTCTGTGTCTGCGATCGCCTGCGTGATTGCCTGTGCGTGTATAGCTGTTTCTAAAGCTTTGAGTACTGTACCCGACTCAATTGCTGACGAGATCACTGAGAATTCTTTGAGTTGCATTCAACATCAGTACACTTGAGTGACAACCTCAGTCTACCTGCTTTTGAGCTTAACCGAACCGTATTGGATGAGTAGGTATCTCTTTTTTCATTTGTCCTCCCATTGGTTCGGGCAGTTTGGGAAGAACTTCGTTAAAGTGTTTCTCAACGTTTTTTATTGTGGCATCCACTTCGTATGCTTCTAGGTTTTCATGGAGTAAATCACCCTCTAGAATCTCCTCCTTCCCAGATTTATCTAATTTTACTGACACTTTTTTAAAAAAAAGACCTTGCGTCTCACCAGTCACCTTGCCATGTTGATCCTTGTATGATCCACTCTTCACAAATACGCGATACGCCCTTGGCGTCTGCGCTCTGCGCAATCGCCAGGTTTAAATGTATCACTAATAACCAGTAGTACACTTAAGTTCAATTACTATCTGCTACATTCTCATCTAGTGTTATTCCGGTTTAAACTCATAAAGATTTTTTTCACTCTGCATGAATAGTCGCCCTTGTCTTGCTAGATTTCTACAGCAAGACAAGGGATTTTGAGCAAGCAGGTTGACAATCACCGAGTTGCATTCACTCCCATTGGACCACGAGTGACACCAAGCTGATTTTGTAACTTTAACTCCCGCCACAGTTGAGAGCCAGTCATTTCACCTTGCAGCAGTTCTTGATAGCGATGTATCGTTTGCATCACTTTTTCATGAGTCTCATTGACAAATTCAATCCGAAAATTGTGTACTCCAAGCTCTATCAGGTGTTGTACGTATTCGGCTCCGGTTTGACCAGTGCCATTAAAGACAGTATTTCGACAACCTGCATCAGCTTGAAGAATGTGTTCTGTTCCCACCCTGTCCCGCAATTTCACTTCATGTTTCTCACAGGGGCGTCCGCAGTTGGTATAGTCAGTCCCTTGAGATAGAAACGCACAAAAGACACAATGCTCCATATGAAACATGGGCATATGTTGATGAATTGTCACCTCAAACCACTGGGGTGGACAACTTGTCAGCAAGTCTTCCAACTGAGTAATGTTCAAATCGTAAGATGCACTTACCCGTTCTAAACCAAGTTGATTCTTAAAATAATCTGCTGTTAAGGGATTAGCAACGTTGAGCGAAAAATCCCCTATGCAACGCTCATTGGCAAAAAACTGGAGATGGTCATAGTTGCGTATCAGATAGCCATCCGCCTCGCAGGAACGCACCTGTTGCAAAATCCAATTTTCCCCAGGTTTGGTAATTCTTGGAGGCGCAACCCAGATGGAGTGCTGAGTATTTCCTTTGTTTGCTTGGCGTACGATCTGCACTGCTTCCCGATAAGCGCGGGGATCTTCAAATTCACAGTAGAGTGTTTCGATTCCCGCTTCCAGTGCAGCTTGTAGTTGCTTGAAGTTTCGCACTAGCACAATGAGGGAGGGGGAGTTGAGAGTTGCTTGCACTTCTACAGTGGAAGGGAGCAAGTCTTGTAGAGAAGCATGAGAGTTAAATAGCCAGCGTTTGGGTTGGGAACGCAACTCTTCCAACTGCGCTACAATCTCTCGTCGTAAACGGTTCAACTCACTCACGGCTAACGTAACTGCACCATTAAGGTAATTTGTCAAGGTTCCCAAACAAAAGGGTGTGTTGCCTAGACGACCAAACTGTTCTTGTAAACGTTCTGGGGTGAGGGGTTTGGTGTGCGCTTCTTCAAGGGGGATTGTAGATTCTACCTGGACAATGTGACCTAGTTCGTCGCGGGCGATCGCACTCAAAAATTGACCAACTTCTCCATACACCTCTATGTAAATTGGACGCTGAAACTGCGGATTTTCTCCAGCAAAACTCTGACGTAGTTGCTTATCAAGTTCTGGATCGCTGGTTTTCCAAATCTTGTCTCCTACGTGTATTCGTCGCAAGTTGAGATCACGGCGACCAAAAGTCAGCAGCACTTCCTTTCCTTTGTCTTCCACCGCATAAACTCGACCGCCTTGTTCTTGCGCTTCTGGGTGACCGCAGTCAAAAACAACACCGTCTCCTGGTTTGACGGGGGCTTGTAACCGTACTATGACTTTTTCGTTACTGATGCGAGTGACTTCGCCCAAGTAAACTCCGCGCTTTTTCCCGAAACGGGCATGAACGAGTTCCTGATTGTTAACACCGCCAAACCAACCCGTATACTGTCCGCGAGAAAACGCCATCTCTAAGTTGTAGTGTTCTTGAAAAGATGTGGAGAATTTCTCCTTGTCTTCTCCATCCAACTGAGCCATCACCAGATCCAAAGCTTCACGATAAACACGAGTCACATTCGCGACATACTCAGGAGTTTTCAAGCGACCTTCAATCTTGAGACAACTCACCCCCGCTTTCACCAATTCTGGCAGTACTTCTAAGCCAGCCAAGTCTTGAGGACTGAGTAAATATTTGCGATTTCCTAAATTTACACTTTTGCCATCTGAGATTAACTCGTAGGGCATTCGGCAAGCTTGGGCACATTCGCCACGGTTGGCGGAACGTCCTCCTAAAGCTTCACTCGTCAAGCATTGACCAGAATATGCTACACACAAAGCACCATGAACAAAAACTTCCAGAGGAAGTGAGGTTTGTTCTGGAAGCTGGCGCTGGATTTTCTCAATTTCCTTCAAAGAACATTCACGCGCAAGTACTACCAACTGACACCCCAAGGATTTGGCAAATTCCACCCCTGCTGCACTGGTGATAGTCATTTGCGTGGAAGCATGGATGGGAAAATTTGGACAAAGGTGACGAATCAGACGACAAATCCCGATATCTTGGACAATGACTGCATCCACGCCAGCAGTAATAATCGTACGAAGATATTGCTCTGCTTCTCTAAGTTCTTGGGGAAAAATCAGTGTATTCAGGGTGACATACCCCTTTACACCCCGACGGTGCAGAAATTCCATCAACTTGGGCAAATCTGCCTCCGTGAAGTTTTGCGCCCGCATTCGCGCATTAAACCGATCCAACCCAAAATAAATAGCATCTGCCCCATTTTCCACAGCAGCTTTAGCACAGTCCCAGTAACCTGCGGGGGCGAGTAGTTCAGGGCGATTAAAGGTAGGCAAAGTCATTTCAGGAGTTGGTTTGCGATCGGCTTTCATCAGGTTGGGAATGGATTACAGAGCACCATTGCGATTCTATCGTTTGTGCTCATTAATGGTGGAGAGAAGTGACGAATACAGTTAATTATCTATTAACCACCTATAAAACTAATAATCAGCCCAGTCAAAACAATCACAGTCAAAATAATATAGGTGATATCTCGCTGACGCATAAAAGCTAATAGAGAAAAAGCAACTCTAGCAACAGGAGTAGCAATTAATAACAATAATCCAAGTTGAATAATGCCACGACGGCGACCTGATAATACTGAATTTGCAACTCCTTCAGGAGAGCGAAATGCTGGAGGCTCACCGCGAAAAATTTGATAATTTGGCGTTTCTTTACCATGATAAATTAGGTACAATACCCCACCCATTAACACAATAGCAGTAGCGATCAGTACCCCATATCTCAACAAATTACCAACCAAAATTTCGACTTGTCTTTCACTCAAATTACGTCGAGTTTGGGACACTTTAAATCCTCCCTAGGAAGCCGTTATAAATCATTTGAATAGCTAGCAGCACAATAACGACACTAAAAATATTTCTTAAAACGCCTACTTTGGCTTTTACCAATACCCTAGCGCCAATCAATGCGCCTAAAAGTACTCCTAACATGACAGGCATTGCTAGTCCAGGATCGATGTAACCTCGTTTCAGGTACACACCCGCGCTAGCTGCTGCTGTCACCCCAATCATAAAATTACTGGTAGTGGTGGAAACCTTAAACGGAATCCGCATAAATTGATCCATCGCTAGTACCTTGAGTGCGCCAGAACCAATACCAAGTAACCCGGAAAGCACTCCGGCGACAAACATGAGACTAAATCCTACAGGAACAGCACGGACATTGTAGGGTTGTTCACCTTCAGGCGTTGGGTAAGTGCTATTTAACTTTAAACGAGTTGCGAGAGAATCAGGTGGAGTGTTATCTAAATGTTCAGAACGAGGTTGACGTGAGAGATAGGCACTATAAAGTAAAACAAATCCAAACACCACAGCGAGTATTCTAGTGGAAACAAAAGCGGCTATAGTTGCACCTGTAATGGCTCCAAATGTTGTTGCTACTTCCAAGAACATTCCCAAACGTAAATTGGTGTAGCCTTCTTTAACGTATGCAGAAGCAGCACCTGAAGAAGTTGCAATTACCGATACCAGAGAAGCACCTATTGCGTAACGAATGTCAACGCCAAAGACTAAAGTTAACAAGGGGACAAGTACCACTCCACCGCCTAAGCCTGTTAGCGCTCCCAAAAAGCCTGCGGTCGCAGAACTTAGCCAAACCAATAGAGTAAATTCTAAAATATTCAAGCAATCGCACCTTCGCTTTTGAATCAAACGTTGGTTATCGAACAGCTCAATGGCAATGTTTGGATTGTATATTAAAACAATTGCCTAATTTTACAGTGAATCAAACAAATGATAAATTATTTATACTGAATCAGCACTAGTCATGAATAAAACTCTAACAGCACTGATAATTAGTAGAAAAGCAAATATTTTAGTTAAAACTCCATTCGGTAAACTCGTTCCTATTTGAGCACCGAACCACCCACCAAAAATAAATCCAAGACAGAGAAGCCCCGCTACTTTTAAGTCTACATATCCCTGCTGATAGTAAGTCCATGCTGCTAATAAATCTATTGGTAGAACTAACAATGCCAATGTAGTTCCTTGCGCTTGGTGCTGAGAAAATCCTAAGAAAAGAATCAAGGCAGGTAAGACTATTATTCCACCACCAATACCTGTCATACCACTCATAGTACCCGCTACGAGTCCCAAAATTAAACAAAGCCAAATGTTAGTCATGATTAAAAGTATTGCTAGAGATAGTTTTCAGTTTGCGGTAATTTCTTAATCAGAAAATGATATAAAGTTGAGCAGCAACTTTATATCTGAATGATTTGGTCAACATTAACTAGTTAGATAGCTGTTTATCTTATCTTTATGTCGTCGTAAGATACCCAAAGCTTGTTGCTCTAGTTGTCGCACTCGTTCTCGACTGATACCCATGCATTGACCAATCTGTACTAAAGACAGTTCTTTTCCATCTGTTAAACCAAAACGTAAAGTTAATATTTCCCGTTGCTGAGGAGTTAGTTTTGACAATAAATTTTGAAGGTTTTGTTGGATAAATTTCTGCTCAGTGTATAATTCGGGAGAGAGTCCGTCATCCTCCAACATATCCTGTAATTCTGTATCTTTTTCTAAGCCAACTCGCAATTCCAAAGAGACAGGGCGACGTGCTAAGAGTAAATAATCTCGAATTTCGTTAGGATCTAGAGATAGTGCTTGGGCGATATCAGTAGCGGTGGGAATACGACCTAATTTTTGAGCTAATTCACGTTGAATAAGTTTGATTTTATTTAATTTTTCAGTAACATGGATAGGCAAGCGGATAGTGCGTCCTTGTTGGGCGATAGCCCGTGTCATTGCCTGACGAATCCACCAATAGGCGTAAGTTGAAAACTTGTATCCTCTGCTAGGATCAAATTTCTCAACCCCTCGCTCTAAACCCAAACTTCCTTCTTGAATTAAGTCGAGAAATTCTAGGTTACGTCTTTGATATTTCTTGGCAATAGATACTACAAGCCGTAAATTAGCCTCAATCATTTTCTGCTTGGCTTGATGTCCTTGCTGGAGTTGTTGGACTAATGAGTCTTCACTAATATTTATATTTTCAGCCCATTCTATTTGTGTTGGTTGACGCTTTAATTGAAGAGCTAATTTTTCTTTTACAGCAAGTAAAGCCATCATTTGTTGGACTTGCTTGCCAAAATCTTTTTCTTGCTCATCAGTTAACAAAGGTGTACGTCCAATTTCAAGAAGATAGATATGCACCAGATCAGCAGTAGATAAATATTTTTCATTTTTATCGCTTACTTTGATAGATTTAGGAGATAGGTTTTTCATAGTTTTTTCAGCATGACTAAATACTTGATAGTTCAGGACTTACGCAAGGGAAACGTTGTTGTGTCATTGCGATGTAAGGAAGCAATCTTACAGTCAAGTTCATTAGTAACTCGTGCGTCAGTTCTATAGTTGATAGACATTCATTTCAATAATATCTAAAATTCTATACGCGCACATTTTATCTCTGATTTTTCCATATTTTTTTTACTTTTATTAATCTGAAAACATAAACAGGTTAATTGATAAATCCAATTCTGTTGAGTGGATAAAAGCGAACAATTGCTCGACCTACGATTTTATTACGGGGGACAAAACCCCAATAGTGACTGTCATAGCTATTATTGCGATTGTCTCCTAAAACTAGATAAGAATTATTTGGTACAATGGCAGGACCCCATTTATAGTCTGGTTTAGCTTCAATATAATTTTCTTTTAAAGGCGACCCATTAATATAAACTAGTCCATTTTTAACTTCCACTTTCTCTCCTGGCAAGCCAATTATACGTTTAATGAAAGCGTCGTGAAAATTTTCAGATTGTAGTGTTTCGGTTGGATTAAAAACAACAATATCATCTCGCTGAGGTGAGGTAAAGTCATAGCTAACTTTATCGATGATTAAGCGATCATTAATCTGGAGTGTTGGCTCCATAGAACCAGAAGGAATATAACGAGCTTCAGCAATAAAGGTGCGAATACCAAAGGCAAGAACTAGGCTTAAACCAACAGTTTTTATTCCTTCTATAAAAACATTTTCTTGTTTTTCTTTTTTTTGTTGAGGAATATGAGACATAGTATTAATCAAAGGTAAAGAGTATGTAAATGTTACATTTCAATTATGTTAAGTCATCAAAAATTCAGTGCTCTTAGTTTTATTCAAAAAGAGGGTCCTTTCCGGTGATATAACGACAGAAGTAAGCTAAAACTGCTATTCTCAGATCTTGCACCTCGACCTGAGTACGCCTTGAACTTCAGTTCAAGGCTTATAGCCAAAGTCCGTTAAAACGGACTCAAACGCATATCCAGTAAGCTTTAGCTTACTTGAAGCTTTGAGCCAAGAAATTTATTTCTTGGCGGACAAGAATTTATGGTGCAAGATCTGAGTATTTCTAATTTAGAATCTCGATGTGTAGGAGTTGTGTCGAACAGATGAAGAATTTTACACCTGTCAAAATAAAGCTGTAATAGATCATTTATTCGCGAACGACTTTCGCGATCAAATCGCCCTTTTTCACATTCTGTGAAAAGTCAGAATAAACTTCTTGCACAAGTCAGGAACGCTTAACAGCAAACAGAACCTCGTAAAATCTCACTTTTGCATGAGATCTAATCTAAACCTGTTAATTTTTGAATGCGTGAATTGTGCTCAAGACGCGACTAGGGGCAACTTCCCCGCGATTCCCCTTTCTACAAAGGTAATCCCAGAGGCGCTGCCCCTAGCAATTAATCAAAAGATTGTGCTAATTGTATTTACTCAGCAGTTGCGAGTTCGGTACTACCGCGTGTACGACGACGTGTGATGCTGTTGTAAAGCATGATTCCAACAGCTTTAATGAGATTGCCTTCCAACTCTTGGAACATCTTCATGTTCATGCCAAAGGCGGCGTTTGCTTCATCGACAATGCGATCAGCAGTCGCATCATCTATAGCTAATTCATCCAAAGTTTGGCGATATTTTGCTTTGAACCCCTTCTCATCTGGAATCTCATCAAATTCATAGAAGGCGGTTCCTCCGTCAGAAAGGTTCATCGCAGTTTCAGCAATGCCTTTGAGAATCTGTCCACCAGACAAGTCACCAAGGTATCGGGTGTAGGAGTGAGCAACTAATAGTTCTGGTTCTTTTTCAGATAGTTCCCGGATGCGCTGCACATAAGCCTCACCCGCCGAAGATAGTCGGATTTGCTCGCGCCAGTTTGCCCCATAGTAATAGGTGAGGTCTTGCTCTAAAGTTTCCTTACGGTGAAGTTGAGGAAAATTGATTTTTGAAATAATCGGATGATTGGCGTGCTTCTCCATCTCCTCTTCCATCGCTGAGTAGATGAAGTAGAAGTTAGCTACCAGCTTCCGATAGGAGGTTTTTTCTACGACTCCTTTTAAAAAACACTTGACAAAACCAACATTTTCTGCCATTGTGTGGGCTTTTTTGGTTCCGACACGTAATTTGGTTGCTAAATTGCTGCTCATGCTAAATTTGCTCGACTATAAAATGTCAACTGCTGAAGTGTAATTTACGAACGGCTACAAAAGCCACTAAAACGTTACAGTAGAACTATTTGATGAGAAATTATATTAAAAATGTTTAAGTTGAGACCATCTGAGATATTTGTAAGTTCCTAGTGATAAGTCTTGAGAGCAATTTTTGATGTAGCCCAGTAGTTTACAATATCTTTATAAATACAAAAAAATACTTAAAATATACTTACAACCACTTTGAGTGAAAAATGAAACAATAAATAGCAAAGTGTGACGATTAAAAGGCGTCCAGCACGAATTGTTGAATAAAAATTAAAGTGCTATTCTCCAGTGTGAGTGTGTGGGGTTTTTCTTCTTATGGTTTCATACATAACTCGAACTCAAGGTACTGCTTCAGAAAATTCAACAACTAATGTTGATGAATCGGAAAAGAAACTTAATGAGGGCGGTTTTGGGTTGAACTTAACATCACTTGTGGGTACACCCCTGTTTGGTACAGATGGTATTCGGGGACGAGTGGGAGACTTGCTGGGTGCACCCCTAGCATTGCAAGTAGGCTTTTGGGCAGGTACTGTTTTGCGTAGTCATGCTTCCAACCCAGGACCAGTTATCCTAGGGCAAGACTCCAGAAACTCCAGCGATATGCTGGCGATGTCCTTGAGTGCAGGGTTAACAGCAGCAGGATTAGAAGTTTGGCATTTGGGGCTATGTCCTACCCCTTGCGTTGCATATCTTACCAGCGTCACCGATGCTATAGGTGGGGTGATGATTTCTGCTAGCCACAACCCGCCAGAAGACAACGGCATTAAATTTTTTGGCGCGGATGGGATGAAGCTGTCCCAAGCTTTGCAAACGGAAGTAGAAGCAGGAGTGCGTGGTATGGCTTCTGCAAACTGTAATCATTGCGGACGGTATTACTCGCGCTTGGACTTAGTGGGAAGTTATGTTGAAGCATTGAAAAAACCCCTGCACGGTGTCATGAATTTTCAGGGCATGAAAATTGTTTTAGACTTGGCATGGGGAGCAGTTGTTGGTCTAGCACCATCGGTATTTCAGGAGATGGGGGCCCAAGTCATCTACTTACATAACGAACCAGATGGCGATCGCATCAACGTCAACTGCGGTTCCACTCACCTAGGAATTCTCCAAGCCGCCGTCCAAGAACACAATGCTGACTTAGGCTTTGCTTTTGATGGTGACGCAGATCGGGTTTTGGCTGCAGATAACACGGGAAGACAAGTCAATGGCGATTACATCCTCTACCTCTGGGGACAAAACCTAAAGCAAAACCAACAACTGCCAAATGACCTCATTGTTTCCACTGTTATGGCAAACTTAGGTTTTGAGAAAGCATGGAAGCAAGTCGGTGGGCAATTTATTCGCACAGCAGTTGGTGATCAGTACGTCCAAGCCCAAATGCTGCGGACTGGAGGAATGCTTGGGGGTGAACAATCGGGTCATATCCTCTGCCGTCACTATGGTATGACTGGAGATGGCTTGTTAACAGCCTTACATGTAGCAGCGTTGGTGAAACAAGCTGGCGTTCCCCTATCGGAAATGGTGACTCAAAGCTTTCAAACCTATCCGCAACTGTTGCAAAATGTTCGAGTGGAAGACAAAGCTAAGCGTTTGGGATGGAAAGAATGTGAACCCTTGCAACAGGCGATCGCCTGCGCCGAAGCAGCAATGGGAGATTCTGGCAGAGTTTTAGTCCGCGCCTCTGGTACAGAGCCACTCATCCGAGTTATGGTAGAAGCCGAAGCTGCTGAACTCGTCAACTACTGGACAAATGAATTGGTGATGCAGGTTCAACAGCACTTGGTTACGTGAAGTACTCACCACTCAACTGATATTCCCCAAGCAAAAAGCACTGATGGTTAGCTAGAGGCGCTTTCAAAAATTTCTTCAACTGCTTTGCTGGGTACAAATTGTCAAAAGGGCGTGGCGTCGCGAGAATGAGTTCTAACTCATCACGTAAAAACGTGGCGATTTTCTGTTTGATGTCCAATGCTACAGCTTCGTCGCGCCTTCGGCGAACAGATTTTGAGCCTATTACTCCCAATAGGCATCAGCATATCTTATATCCGCTTCTCCAGGGAGAAAAGCTCTTACGTTAGGAGTGAAATTAATTTAAACAGCAATTTCTTGATTTGATAGACAAATATGTTAAAAGTTTTATATTTTCCAAATATTTTGTCACTTCATTATATGATAATGTTTACAAATTGATTTTTTGTTTGCATATAAAGGCAATCTAGTGAGGGTGTAAATTGCTTTTGTACATCATGTTTACAGTAACGGACTCTAAAAATTGGCTGCAAGTAAGCCGTTATAGTAGTCGGGGAAGTGTGTATTTATTCGCTCCGATGGTTAACTTCAACATCATGGCTGAAGTTGGCGATGCTCCCCCCTGATGTGCTAGCAAGAAATTGTAAATAATACGAACAATTCAATCATTCATTATATCTTGGTGAAAGTGACTAAATTTCACTTCTGTTTTAGTCTCTCAATCAAGAATATAATTTTTGATTGAAGTGGCTGTATTCTTAACTGCATAACTACAGAACCTAAATTGAATACAGTCTAAAAAATTAGAGGTTTCTAATATTAGAAGTGAAGTTTTAGCAGGGATAACTATAGCATTCGCACCGATAACTGAATTTTTTGCTTTTGCAGCGATCGCTAAACAAGTGAAGCTCAAACCATTTTTCCCTGCATTATAATGCTTCTAATCATCAAGCTACTTCACTCAGTAAAAGATGTAGCAGCGCCTCCCCAACGTAGTAGCTCCCCAAGTAGAGTATAGCCGCGTTGTTCACTTTCGTTGAGCTTTAAATCCACATACTCTTGATTCTGACTCCTGAATTTTGGATTCGGAATTAGCTCTAAATATTTCATACCTAAATAGCAGAGGAACACTTGAATACAACCGTTTTTAAACGAGAATGGTTCTCCAACACTAAAGCAGATATCCTAGCAGGTACTGTAGTAGCGCTAGCGCTGATTCCGGAGGCGATAGCTTCGCTACTGCCTTGGGCAGATCGCATTTTCAATTATTGCAGGCGTTGATCCTAAAGTCGGGCTATACGCCTCGTTTTGCATAGCAGTAGTGACAGCTTTTGCAGGAGGACGCCCTGGGCTGATTTCTGCTGCGACAGGAGCAATGGCGCTGTTAATGACCACATTAGTCAAAGAACATGGGCTGCAATATCTGTTTGCAACGACTATTCTAACTGGTGTGATTCAGATTATCTGTGGCAAGCTCAAACTCGGTCGCCAAATGAAGTATGTGCCACGAGCAGTTATGCTCGGTTTTGTTAATGCCTTGGCAATCTTGATTTTTATGGCTCAGTTACCTCAGTTGGTTGGGGTACCCTGGCAAGTTTATATCATGCTTGCTGTGGGTCTTGGCATTATCTATCTACTACCCCGCTTCACCAAAGCAGTCCCTTCACCCTTAGTTGCAATTGTTGTTTTGACAGCTTTTTCTATCCTCACGGGGATCAAGGTTCCTACAGTAGGTGACATGGGCGAATTACCTACTACCTTTCCCATTTTCAGCTTACCTACGGTTCCATTGACCTTTGAGACACTCTCGATTATCTTTTCCTATGCATTACCTTTGGCTGTAGTGGGATTACTGGAGTCATTGTTAACTGCGTCACTACTCGACGAACTGACCGATACCCCAAGTGATAAAAATAGAGAAGCTGTAGGTCAGGGTATTGCCAATATTGTGACAGGATGCTTTGGGGGGATGGCAGGCTGTGCAATGATTGGTCAGTCGGTCATCAATATCAAATCTGGGGGACGCAGTCGTCTTTCTACCTTATGTGCTGGAGTGTTGTTATTGTTCTTCATTTTGGTATTAGGTGAATGGGTACGGCAGATACCAATGGCGTCCCTAGTTGCAGTGATGATCATGGTTTCGATTGGAACTTTTAGTTGGTCATCTCTAATCAACTTACACCGTATACCGAGAAGTGAAACTGCTGTCATGATTACAACTGTTTTCATGACTGTACTCACACACAACCTAGCAATTGGAGTTGTCGTAGGTGTAGGATTTAGTACTGTCTTGTTTGCCCGCAACATTGGGAAAATTGTGTTTGTAGACACAGTTCTTAGCGATGAGAAAACTTCTCGGATTTACAGCGTTTCCGGTCAACTTTTCTTTGTATCGGTGGAAGAGTTTTTTGCCGCTTTTGATTTTAAAGAAGAATTAGAACGTGTAAAAATTGACCTGACCCATGCTCACATTTGGGATCAAGCAGCAGTTGCAGCCATTGATAGAGTTGTGATTAAGTTTCGCAGAAAAGGTGTAAAAGTAGACTTAGTAGGACTGAATGAAGCGAGTGCTACATTGCTAGAAAAGCTAGCTATTCACAATAAACCGGGTGCCCTAGAAAACCTTAATAACCACTAAATTATTACTAGCACAATCAGGTGGTTTTGTTCCAATTTGCCAGCTTCTACATGATAAATAATGAAAGACAGGGAAGTATGTCGTTTTTTTTGAAATCTTCATAATTTTTGGAAAAAATTTACGGTTTCTTGAAAAATTTTTCGTCATTTCATTCATAACATGGTGACAGTACGCTACTTGTGTCAGTAAAAAGGCGCTTTAGTAAATATGTAAATTATCTTGGCACATCATGATTACAACAGCAGCAAACGACAAAAATTGGCTGCAAAAAAGCCGTTATAGTAGTCGAGGAAGTATTTACTTATTCGCTCCAATGGTTGACTTCAACGTAATGGCTGATGTTGGAGATACTCCTCCTTGATCAGATGTGCTTATCTCTGATTGGAAATTTTATCAGAGACTCAATAACTGAATTTTGATGAAGTAAAAGATGTAGCTCTTTTTTGGAATAGCTTCAATAGATTCAATTGAGTTGAAATAGCTGCTTTGACTTTCGATAACTGAATACCTGAATTCACATCACTTGTTAATCGACTCACTAGTACAAATTGAGAGTTAGATGATTAGTGCTGCTGCGAAGCGTTGATATTCAGTTGTGAATCAGATTGAAAGACAAACAGTAGTTTGTTTGATTTTAAACATAGATGTGAACGCTCAATACTAGCGACAGGATTTACTTGTGAAACAGAGTATTTCTTGTGCAGTTACATCTAACAACTCAACAATATCTGCATTTTAAAATTTATTAAGCTAAATCTTAATGTTTGATAATTCAAACATTTAAGAAAATTTTCTTTGCGATTTCAAGACGCAAAAAAAAGATGATATGAGTTGACATAAAAACTCATAAAAAATGCTGTACAAAAATGTTGATGGTTATCTCCATTGGAGATAACATCAGCACGATGATTTATAGCATTAACAGCAATCAAAGCTATTAAAACACACGTTGTTGTATTAATTGAATTAATCAAATGACGAAGACAACTAATGAACCAAAAATCCGTCTTTCTTTCTTAGATGGTATGCGTGGTTTAGCTGCATTATATGTCGTATCTTGTCACATTTTACCGCATCTAGGGGAGAACTTACCTTTGTGGATAATGTTGCCAACAAAACTCATGAGATATGGTTCTTTTAGTGTTGCAGTTTTCATTGTACTTTCTGGCTACTGTTTAATGCTGCCAGTCACTCGCTCTCAAACAGGTTATATTCCCGGAAACTTATTGGATTACTTTAAAAGAAGAGCGCGAAGAATTTTACCACCTTTTTACGCAGCAGTTATTTTATGTTGCTTATTAGCTGTGGTCATATTAAGTTTAGAGAGATTTACTACTTTCCAATGGTATGAAATGAAATTCGACTGGTTCTCTCCTCGATTTTCTTTTGTAGATGTGATTTTGCACTTTCTAGTCATTTACAATTTTGTTCCAGGAACGGATGTTTATGTAATGAATGTGCCATTATGGAGTGTCGCTTTAGAATGGCAGATTTACTTTTTATTTCCTCTGGTTTTTCTTCCTGTATTACGGCGTTGGGGTTTGTTGTCAGTTATTGCACTCGCTTTTTTAATTGGGCTAACACCTCACTATTTATTGAATGGTTATATGGATGTTAGCCGTCCTTGGTTTGTGGGTTCATTTACTATCGGAATGGCTGCAGCCGAGATTGCATTTTCGCAAAAGCCACAACTGGTGAAACTCAGAAAATCTTTACCTTGGGGTAGACTTGCTACAATTTTTGCTGGTATTGCTGTCATCACTGAGTGGAAGAAATTCGGAATTGATGCTTGGATTTTCGAGACTTTTGCTAGTATAGCGGCTGCTTGTTTGATAATTTATTGCACAAAAATTGTGATTTTGCGCAAAACGCCACCTTTAGTTATGCAGCTACTTGAGCATCCTTGGGCGATCGCACTCTCAACTTTTTCTTACAGTCTCTATCTGACTCACGGACCAGTAGAAACATTAGTGAACCACTGGCTTGTTACCCTAAAAATGTCTCCAGTGGTGTTCGCAGTAACATTGTATCTATTGAGTGTAGGAAGTTCGTTACTTGTTGGTTATTTATTTTATTTAGTTTTTGAGCGACCATTCACATCCAATTTCTTAAAAGAACACAAACTGAAAAATTCAACAAACTGAGGTATGATTCTAGTCATTTTTAGTATATTAGTAGTGCTCATAGCTACACTTTTTCCCTTTAATTTTTCTTTTCCAGACAGTCTTTCTCCACAATTAATTTTAGCCAGTTTCGACAATACGAGTTCTTTTGGAGACTTGGTAAACAATATTTTATTGTTTATGCCTTTAGGTTTCGGTTTAACTGCTCTTTCGCAGAGAAAAATGATGAAATTGATGAGTGTATTTTTAATAGTGATACTCATCAGCGCTGGCTTATCATCAATAGTTGAATTTCTGCAAGTTTTTCTACCTTCAAGAACACCTACACCTGCAGATATTGTCAACAATACCACAGGTGGATTCGTAGGTATAATTTGCTTTTATCTGTGGCATTCACAACACTTTATATACATCTGGTCGCGTGTAGAAAACAGTAGAGTTGGCAACTCTATTACAAAGATAACGTTATTGTTTAGTGGATATATACTTCTTTCATTTCTGATTTCCATTCTCTGGCAAAATTCGATAGAGCTAAGTAATTGGAGTCTGAATTATCCGCTAATGCTTGGTAATGAGCAAACAGGTAATAGACCTTGGCAAGGCTATATTTCAGAAATGCATATTGCTGATAAAGCAATTGCTAAAAGTGATATATCACGATTATTGAATAGTGAAAATGACTTTGACACTATTAGAAATTATCTGATAGCTTCCTATCAGTTAATCAATAACACAAGTTATCAAGATCGTACTGGGCAACTTCCTGAACTCTCGCCGCAAGGACAGTTACCAAATATTGCAGATGAGAAAGGTGTTGCCTTAACTTCGAGCCATTGGCTAAAAACAAGAACTCCTACTACCTATTTGAACAAAAGGATACGTGAATCCTCTCAATTTACAATAATGACTACTGTTGCTACCGCTGATAGAGTTCAGACTGGACCTGCGCGCATTCTTTCAATTTCAAGTAGTACTCTTCATCGTAATTTAACCCTAGGACAGCAAGAAACTAACCTGGACTTGCGGATACGAACACCAATAACTGGAGCAAACGCGGCAGATTTAAAGTTCAGTGTACCTAATTTTTTTACAGATACTAATCCCCATAAAATAGTCATCACTTACTCTCAAGCAAATATCCAAGTATATATAGACAAATTACAGAATTTTTATTCTTTTAATTTACTAGAATTAGTTCCAAAAGAACAGAAGATATTTTACTATGCGTTAACTTTTATCCCTTTAGGAATTTGCCTAACACTCCTTACTATTCTGAAAATTAAAAAGTTAAGTTTTTATAGGTTTTTACTCTTTAGTGGGATATTACTACCTTCTCTAATAGTGGAAAGAATTTTGGTAATTAATACTGGCAAGAGTATCAGTTTAAAAAATATATTGCTTGGTATGTTCTTTACAGGTGTAACTATGCTGATATTAAGATTACGGGCTTCAGCATTGCTTAAAAAGAAGCCTTAAATTGAGTTTTTTTATTCTGTCTGCTGACTTCTTCTTTAATAGAGATGTACTGTTGTATCTAAAACAAAAAGCTTTGACAACAGTACCTGCACTCATTTTAACGAAAATACTCTAGTCCGAATTATAAATCCTCAAGCAGTGCCATTTCCCTTACTAGCTTTAATGACTTTTGCTGGTACTCCAACAGCTATGGAAAAAGGAGGAATATCTTTGTTAACAACTGCTCCAGCACCGATGACGCTTCCTTTACCAATAGTCACTCCATCTAAAATTCTAACTCCAGAACCTATCCAACATTTGTCTTGAATTTCAATCCCTTCACGGCTTAATCCATGCTCTCTATGATTGTTAGCGTAAATGCTTGTATGAGATGCAATCAGACATTCCTTACCAATTTTTATATGACCAGGACCAGCCATACAAACGTAGGGACCTAAATAGGAACCATCACCAATATCAATCAGACAATCAGAAACAGTCGCTTTGATATCAACACCGCGATCAATACAAACCTTATTACCAATACGTAACAAGCTATTTGGCGCTCTCATATCAAAGAATACGTCTCGCAGAATTTTAACATCATCACCAACTTCAATCGAACAGCCTCAAAGAAGCTCAACTCCTGTGTGAATGTAAACTCCTCGACCCATGCGAGCAAATATTGGACGATAAGATAGCCGCCGCAATAGAACACCAACGGGACGAGGAACCCATCCCATGAGACTAGTTATGGCCAACTCTATGGTGCGTGACCAAATTGTAGGTGACGTAGTAGACAATTGGTCAATATCAAGTTGTTGCTCAAGTTGTTGAACTGTCATAGTTTTGACCTTTTACTTGGTAGACGACATCTAAATTAGAGTTCTGTTTTTTAACTGATTGCTTAAAACATCAAATTATTGGTTAATTTGCCCTAAAATATATCCCTGATACAAATTATTTTTTCTTACTCCATAGTTGAGGATAAGAGAACTTCCCGCACATCCTTAGTTGCTTTATGCCAATCAAAGTTTGCGATACGCGTAGCGTCAAGCCTCCGGCTTATCGCCTACTGGTGACATTCCTGTTGAAAAGGAAAGTTACTTCTTGCCCAAAAGCTATAATTTATTTCACCCGATGGAATTCTTTAACCTGATTTTTAACACAACAATTCAAGATCAGATTGGATAGGATGAAGCTCATTTTTTTCTCCATGCACTTACAGAAAAACACATCTGATTGTTATTGAGTTTCTGTTGATGTTTATAATCAGGTGTAACTAGTACTAGGGGGGAGCATCTCCGACTTCTGCCATCACGTTAAAATTCACCATCGGTGCAAACAAATAAGCACTTCCTCCATTGCCATAGCGGCTTTGTTGGAGCCAGTTTTTGAATTGTGCTGCTTTCATCATGTTGCACACAGATAGTTTTTCAACTGATTAGATCACTTAGTAATGGCACGATTTTTTGTGACTTCTATCATTTATATGTTTATGATATACCAAATTGCATCACACCAAAGACCTATATTGACGCTCTCCTCTCATCGTAAGCTAAACCCACTTGAATGATGTAGGGAGCCAACATATAGAGACATTTCATACAACGTCTCTTGCCTTGGTGATCAATTTTGTCATTAGCAACTGTATTTGCTGAAAAATAATCTTGTAGCAAAAAGTCTATTGAGCAAATAACAAAAACGTTGTTTGCACCAATCCAACAACAAAGCCTAAAATGCCGCCCAAATTCACAATTGCCTGCAACTCATTTTTAACAATCCCTTCTATTGCTGCTTCTAAATCAGCAGGTGAAGTTGATTTCACGCGGTCAACAATCACTTGGTCAATTGCCAAAATGGGAATTGCCTGAGCTACAATTGCTTCCAAGTCTTTCTCAAAATACCGCTCTAAAACAAGAGCCAGTTCTTTACTGACTACTTCGAGTGAAGCATTCACAACAGGAGAGGAACTGAGGCGATTCACCAGCAACATAGCGACATTTTCCCAGTCAACGGAACTACCTAATCCTTGGAGTAAGTCACTACCACGCGTTTGCGCGTAATTACGGACAGTTTCGCGTGTCGTCTTTCGCAGCTGTCGTACTGTACCTATTGGTAAACTTTCCAAAGAAAAACTTTGTAGAAGTTGCTTAAGGCGATCCCGCAGCTGTAACTGTTGAATCAATTCCTGCAAGCGAGTATTGGTAGCATCTTTCTCATCCAAGCAGTAAGTCCGTAGGCGCGTCAAAGTATTGCGTAAACCAAACAGATTTGCCACAACCCAATAAGTACCGCTGGTTTTTTCCCGAAAACTTTCGTCAATAGTTTGAATCGTGCGATCCGTCAAAAAGTCAATAACTGCTAGTCGCAAAATGTCCGGCGGTATGACAACCTGTAACAACCAATCACCCAGACGAGTGGCTTGTTCGTCGGTTAATTGAAAGTCCAGTAATATCTGGTCAAAAATTTGATTAACTTGCGCCTCTAAAAAGTCTTCCCGCCGCGCCAACACCTTCAAAAGACGCGGTAAGGATTCCCCTAACAAATCCCGTAAAATTCCCGACAATATTTTAGCAGTTTTCTGCTCTTTATCGGATTTTAGTTGGTCAATTGCCAGTCGCAAGATCCAGAGAATTGCTCCTTGGATGCGTTCTGTTTGCAACAATCGCCGCGCTAGTTTTTGCAACTCTTGGGGTGTCAGTAGCGACCCCATAATCGTATCTGAGACATTCTTAGCAAGCCGTTCTTGGTTGCGGGGAATCAATCCAGGTGTAAAAGGTATCTTTCGTCCACCGATGTAAATTGCACGGTAGGGACGAAATAACATTTTGATGGCTATATCGTTAGTGAAGTAGCCAATAATTCCACCCACTATTGGGGGAGAGACATAAAGCCAAAGATGAGACCAATCCAAAGTCATTAGTCATTACTTATTAGGAACCACTGCGTTGCGGTGAGGCAGTGCGTTGGGGAGCCACTGCCGTGCGCGGGTTAAGCGCGTTGAGGCATGTGGCGTGAGCCAGTACTTGATGAGGGTTTCCCGACAGAGGTATCTGGTGAGACAGCGCTGCAGGAGGTGAGACCAGTGCTGCGGGAGGGTCTCCCTCCGC